>NZ_JACEGK010000847.1:0-1890 GCF_056859195.1 Streptomyces sp. NH27 | reverse complement strand
GACGACCCGCCGACGACAACGGCCCCGCGCGGCGGGTCGTCAACCTCAAGCGTAAGCGCCACGCACCGCGTGCAAGAAGACCGCGTGCACGCGCACCGCCCCGGGTGCGATGCCCACGGGGCGGTGCGGATGTGGTCGGCGCGCCCCCTCCCCCGGTAGGGCTGTACGACCCGGTCGGCGGTCCCCTCCCCCGTACGCAATCCCCCGTTCGCGGACCGCCGACCACCTCGACCGTACGGCGTCGCGCACGCGCCGCACCACGGCACGCGTGCACCATTTCCGCCCGGCGCACGGCACCCGTGCACCACCGCTCGCGCAGCACGTCCCTCGCGCCGCGCCCCGGCCGTAGTGCGCCGGCGGGCGGCGGGCGCGGCGCGTCTGCGGCACGCGGCCTGCCGGTGGCGTACCCACCCGCCACGGCCGGCAGCCCTCACACTGGCAGTCGAACCCACCACCGTCCTGACCAGCAGGCCCCGCACCGGCTCGTACGATCCGCCCGAGCCGTACGACCACCACGACCACCCGGTCCAGCCCACGCCCGTCGCGCCCGTCGCGCCCCCGGCGACGGGACGACCGCACCTCACCCCATGGACGCCTCCGCATGGACTCCGACCGATGAACAGTTCCGCCGCCGAAGCGCTCAGCGCCGTCCTGCTCGTCCTCGTGCTGGGCTGCGCGGTGGCGCGGCCGTGGGGCCTGCCGGAGGCGGCCGTCGCGGTGCCGGCCGCCGCCGTGGTGATCGCCACCGGGGCGATCTCCCTGGACCACGCGCGGGCCGAGGCGCGGCAACTCGGCCCGGTGATCGGGTTCCTCGCCGCGGTCCTGGTGCTGGCCCAACTCTGCGACGAGGAAGGGCTGTTCACCGCATGCGGCGACTGGATGGCGAGCGCGGCCGGCGGCAGCCCCTACCGCCTGCTCGGGCAGGTCTTCGTGCTCGCCTCGGTGATCACCGCGGTGCTCAGCCTGGACGCGACCATCGTGCTGCTCACGCCGGTGGTCTTCGCGACGGCCGCGCGGCTGGGCGCCCGCCCCAAACCGCACGTCTACGCCTGCACGCACCTGTCCAACACCGCGTCCCTGCTGCTGCCGGTCTCCAACCTCACCAACCTGCTCGCCCTGGCCGCCAGCGGGCTGAGCTTCACCCGGTTCGCCGCGCTGATGGCACTGCCGTGGCTGGCCGCGATCGGCGTGGAGTACGTGGTGCTGCGGCGGTTCTTCGGCACCGACCTGGCCGCCGGGGCGAACCCGCAGCGGACCGCGGCCCGGCCGCCGCTGCCCCGGTTCGCCCTCGCCACGGTCGGCTGTACGCTCGCCGGTTTCGTGCTGGCCTCGCTCTTCGGCGTCAACCCGGCGTGGGCGGCCTTCGCCGGTGCCGCGGTGCTCGCCGTACGCGCCCTGGTCCGGCGCCGCACCACCCCCGCCGCCCTCGTCCGGTCGGCCGCCGTCCCCTTCCTCGCCTTCGTGCTCGCCCTCGGCATCGTGGTACGCGCGCTGGTCGACCACGGGCTCGGCTCGGCGCTCGGCCACGCGGTGCCCGGCGGCACCGGCTTCCCCGCGCTGCTCGCGCTCGCCGCCCTGGCCGCGGTGCTCGCGAACCTGATCAACAACCTCCCCGCGGTCCTCGTCCTGCTCCCGCTGACCGCGCCGCACGGCCCGGGCGCCGTGCTCGCCGTCCTCCTCGGCGTCAACATCGGTCCCAACCTCACCTATGCGGGGTCTCTCGCCACCCTCCTGTGGCGGCGTATCGTGCGGGCCCACGAAGCCGAGGTGGACCTCGGCGAGTTCACCCGCCTCGGCGCGATCGCCGTGCCTGCCTCGCTCGTGGTCGCCGTGGTGGCACTGTGGCTCTCGCTGACCGTGATCGGAGGGTGACCCCCATGCCAACGCCCC
>NZ_JACEGK010000846.1:0-1898 GCF_056859195.1 Streptomyces sp. NH27 | reverse complement strand
CCCGCGTACCGCGCCCCGGCGGCTCCGCAGGCTCCGGCGGTTCCGGAGATTCCCGCGCGTCCCGCGCCGCGGGCACCCCCGGCCCCCGGCGCGCCCGCCCCTCGCGCCCCGCGACCCGTTCACCTCGCCCGCGCCCGCCGCAGCCGGGCGGCCCACGGGCGGTACGCCTCGGCGCGGTCCGCCCGCGGCTGCGGCTGGTCGGGGTGGTGCTGACGCTGGTGATGTCCGTGTTCGTGGTGCGGCTGCTCCAGGTGCAGGCGGTCGACGCCTCCGCGTACGCCGCCAAGGCGGCCGTCAACCGCTGGGTCACCCACGAGGTCACCGCCGACCGCGGCACCATCACCGACCGCTCCGGCGTGGACCTGGCGACCACCGTGGACGCCTTCGACATCACCGCGGACCCGTACCTGTTCACCCCCGCGCAGGCGAAGGTGAACGACGCGCCGCAGCAGGCCGCGCAGCTGCTCGCGCCGATCGTCGGCGGCGATGCCACGAAGATCGCCCAGCAGCTCGCCACCCCCAAGTCCCGCTACCAGATCATCGCCCAGCAGCAGTCCCCGCAGGCGTGGAACCAGATCCAGGACCTCAAGTCCACGCTCGCCGCCAAGGCCGGCACCGGTCAGGGCGCCAACGTGCTCGCCGGGATCTTCCACGTGCCGCACTCCAAGCGGGTCTACCCGGCCGGCGACCTGGCCGCGGGCGTCATCGGCTTCGTCAACAGCCAGGGGCAGGGCGCCGACGGCCTGGAGTCCATGCTCGACAAGGAACTCGCCGGGAAGAACGGCAAGATCCGCTACGCCCAGTCCGCCGGCCGCCAGGTGCCCACCGCCGGCAGCCAGGAGCAGCCCGCCGTGCCCGGCACCGACGTGCAGCTCACCCTCGACCGCGACATCCAGTGGGCCGCCCAGAGCGCCATCACCAAGCAGGTGCAGAAGTCCAAGGCGGACCGCGGCTACGTCATCGTGCAGGACCCCAGGACCGGCCAGGTGCTCGCGATGGCCGACGCGCCCGGTTTTGACCCCAACGACCTGGCGCACGCCAACTCCGGCGCGCTGGGCAACGCGGCGATGCAGGACGCCTACGAGCCGGGCAGCGTCAGCAAGTTGATGTCCATGTCCGCGATCATCGACACCGGCGCGGCCACCCCCACCACCCGCGTCACCGTGCCCGGCACCCTGCCGCGCGCCGACCGGATCTTCCACGACGACGTCGACCACGGGACCTGGTACCTCACCCTCAACGGGGTGCTCGCCAAGTCCAGCAACATCGGCACCATCGAGGCCAGCGGCCAGCTCGGCAAGACCCAGCCGCGGGCCAACCAGGTGCTCTACTCCTACCTGCGGAAGTTCGGCATCGGCCGGCCCACCGGCATCGGCTTCCCCGGGGAGACCCCCGGCATCCTCGCCAAACCCCAGGACTGGAACGCCTCGCAGCAGTACACCATCCCCTTCGGCCAGGGCCTGTCGGTCAACGCGCTCCAGGCCACCTCGGTCTACTCCACGATCGCCAACGGCGGCGTACGGATCGAGCCCAGCCTGATCCGCGGCACCACCGGCCCCGACGGCCGGTTCGTGCCCGCCGCCGCCCCGAAGACGAACCGGGTGGTGTCGGAGAAGACCGCCAGGACCGTCTCGCAGATGCTGGAGTCGGTGGTCGGCAGCGAGCAGGGCACCGGTATCAACGCCCGTATCGACGGCTACCGGGTGGCCGGCAAGACCGGTACGGCCAACCGGGTGGACCCGGCGACCGGCCGCTACAAGGGCTACACCTCCTCCTTCCTCGGCTTCGCGCCGGCCGACAAGCCGCGGGTGACGATCTCCTGCGTGATCCAGAACCCGACGAAGGGCAGTTACTTCGGCGGCGACATCTGCGGCCCGGTCTTCAAGCAGGTCATGCAG
>NZ_JACEGK010000845.1:0-1908 GCF_056859195.1 Streptomyces sp. NH27 | reverse complement strand
CGCTCGGGGTGTCCGAGGGGGACCGGATCGGGGTGGTCGGGCGGAACGGCGACGGGAAGACGACGCTGGTGCGGATGCTGGCGCGGCTGGAGGACCCGGACACGGGGCGGGTGACGCAGCAGGGCGGCCTGCGGCTGGGCGTGCTGGCGCAGGGCGACTCGCTGGACCCGGCCGCGACCGTGCGGCAGGAGATCGTCGGGGACCGCCCGGACCACGACTGGGCCGGGGACGCGCGGATCAGGGACGTACTGACCGGGCTGTTCGGCACGCTGGACCTGCCCGGCTTCGAAAACGGCCTGGACACCGTGATCGGCCCGCTGTCCGGCGGCGAGCGGCGCCGTATCGCGCTGGCGAAGCTGCTGATCGGCGAGCAGGACCTGATCGTGCTCGACGAGCCCACCAACCACCTGGACGTGGAGGGCATCGCGTGGCTGGCCGGCCATCTGCGCGCGCGCCGGGCCGCGCTGGTCTGCGTCACCCACGACCGCTGGTTCCTGGACCAGGTCTGCACGCGGATGTGGGACGTGCAGCGCGGCAACGTCTACGAGTACGAAGGCGGCTACAGCGACTACGTGTTCGCGCGCGCCGAGCGGGAGCGGATCGCCGCCACCGAAGAGGTCAAGCGGCAGAACCTGATGCGCAAGGAGTTGGCGTGGCTGCGCCGTGGCGCCCCGGCCCGCACCTCCAAGCCGCGGTTCCGGATCGAGGCGGCCAACGCCCTTATCGAGGACGTGCCGCCGCCGCGCGACAGCGCCGAGTTGATGAAGTTCGCGAACTCCCGGCTCGGCAAGACCGTGTTCGAGCTGGAGGACGCGACGATCACCGCGGGCCCCAAGACGCTGCTGGAGCACATCACCTGGCAACTCGGCCCGGGCGACCGGATCGGCCTGGTCGGGGTGAACGGCGCGGGCAAGACGTCGCTGCTGCGGGCCCTGGCCGAGGCGGCGGCCAGCGACGGGGAACGGCAGCCCGCGCACGGCCGGGTCGTGGTGGGCCGGACCGTCAAACTCGCCTACCTCTCCCAGGAGGTGGCCGAACTCGATCCCGCGCAGCGGGTCCTGCAGGCCGTGGAGTCGGTACGGCAGCGGGTCGACCTCGGCAAGGGCCGGGAGATGACCGCGGGCCAGCTCTGCGAGAAGTTCGGCTTCAGCAAGGAGAAGCAGTGGACGCCGGTCGGCGACCTGTCCGGCGGTGAGCGCCGCAGGTTGCAGATCCTGCGGCTGTTGATGGACGAGCCGAACGTGCTCTTCCTCGACGAGCCGACCAACGACCTCGACATCGAGACGCTGACCCAGCTGGAGGACCTGCTCGACGGCTGGCCCGGCTCGATGCTCGTGATCAGCCACGACCGCTACTTCCTGGAGCGCACCACCGACCGGGTGTTCGCGCTGCTCGGCGACCGTGGCCTGCGGATGCTGCCGCGCGGCGTGGACGAGTACCTGGAGCGCAGGCACGCGCTCGTCGCGGCCGCCGCGCCGCCCGCCCCCGGCCAGAAGCCGGCGCAACGGCCCGCGGACGGTGCCGGCGCGAGCTCCGGTGCGGGCGCCGGCACCCGCGACACCCGTGCCGCGAAGAAGGAACTCCAGCGCGTGGAGCGGCGGTTGGACAAGGTCGGCGAGCGCGAGAGTGAACTGCACGCCCGGATCGCCGAGCACGCCACCGACTTCGAGAAGGTCGCCGCGCTCGACGCGGAGCTGCGCGCGCTGCGCGAGGAGCGGGAGGACCTGGAGACGCGCTGGTTGGAGCTGGCCGAGGACGCGTGACGCGGGCCCGGCGGCGGCGTGTTGCCTGCCTGATGGGGGACGTGTGGCGGGCCGGTAACGGAACAGCAGCGGCCCGAGGCGTCAAGTGGGGCGGGTGATAGAAAGAGTTTCCGCTCGCCCGAACTCCATTCGCCCGGCCCGAAGA
>NZ_JACEGK010000844.1:0-1911 GCF_056859195.1 Streptomyces sp. NH27 | reverse complement strand
CGGTACACCCAGCGGCGCCCAAGGCGGATACGGCTTCCCGCGCCCGCAGGGAAGCGGTGGGCCGGGCGGACCGGGCGGACCCGGTGCGGGCGGCGGCAGGGGGTCTGGGGCGCCCTCGGGCGGTCCGGCACCCGCGGCAGGGCCCACCTCGGGCTCGGCGCCCGGGACGCCCGACGGGAGCGCCCTCGCCGACGAGCAGGCCGGCGGGGTCCGGCGGCGGCGGGTCATGATGCTGATCGGCGGGGTCGTCGCCGTCGCGGTGATAGCCGGCGGCGTGGCCACGGCCGTGGTGATGTCCGGCAAGGGCTCGGACCACCCCATCGCCGACCCGAGCGGGTCGGCGAGCAGCACGGCCAGCCAGAAGCCGCTGCCGCCCGAACCGTCGTTCTCCTCGGTGGCCCCGCCACCGCCCGCGAACCCGCTGGACTTCATCTCCTCCGCGGCGAAGGACACGGCACCCATCACCCCGGCGTCGCTCTTCCCGGGCAAGCAGTTCGTGCTGGCCGGCCGCACCTACGTCAAGACCAACAGCACCAGCACCGCCAGCTGCTCCGCCGCGTCCGGCGGTCAGCTGTCCGGCGTGCTCGCCGCCAACGGCTGCACCAAGCTGCTGCGCGCCACCTACACCAACGGCGAGATCGCCGTCACCATCGGTGTCGCGGTCTTCGCCGACGCGGCCAAAGCCACCAAGGTGCACAACGTCGCGCAGTACGTCGCCCCGCTCAACGGCGGCGGCATCTCCGACTTCTGCCACGCCGTGGCCTGCCAGATGACCTCGAACTCGGCCGGCCGGTACGCCTACTTCGCGATCGCCGGCTTCAAGAACGGCAAGACCCTCACCACGGGCAACACCACGGGCACCCAAGCCGCCAACGACGCCTCGGACTTCGCCTTCCAGCGGATCATCCAGCGCGGCCGTGACGCGGCACAGGCCCAGGCGAACAACCAGTAAGGACGCGGGTAAGGACCGTCCTCCGGGATGCGGGTCGTTACGACCTGGGGGGGTAGCTACAGGCAGCCGGGCAGCGTCCGCATGTTGCGGGCCTCCCGGCTGCGCGCGGCCAGCAGCTCGTCGGCCGGGTAGCCGACCTCCTCCAGCGTCAGTCCGTGCGGCCGCACCACGTTGACGGCCGAGTGCCGTTCCCGCCCGGCCAGCACCTCGGCCGGGAAACCGATCGGCCGGTGCCCGTCGCCGACCAGGATCATCGCGCCGACCAGCGCCCGCACCATGTTGTGGCAGAAGGCGTCGGCCCGTACCGTCGCCACCGCCAGACCGTCCGCGTTCCGCTCCCACGACAGGTCGAGCAGGGTGCGGATGGTGGTCGCGCCCTCCCGCTTCTTGCAGTACGCGGCGAAGTCGTGCTCCCCCAGCATCAGCTTCGCGGCGTCGTTCATCAGATCCACGTCCACCGGGCGGTCGTGCCACAGCACATGGCCGCGCAGCAGCGGGTCCACCCCGCCCGGGTGGTCCCCGATCCGGTACGCGTAACGCCGCCACACCGCCGAGAACCGCGCGTCGAAACCGGCCGGCGCCTGTGCCACCCCCCACACCCGCACATCCCACGGCAGCCGCCCGGCCAGCCGCCGCCGCAGCTTTCCGCTCTCCCGCTCCCACACCTCCGCGGGCAGGTCCACGTGCGCCACCTGCCCGCGCGCGTGCACCCCCGCGTCGGTGCGCCCCGCCACCGTCAGCTCGACCGGGTCCGGCAGCCGCAGCACCGTGGCGATCGCCGACTCCAGTTCCCCCTGCACCGTCCGCCGGCTGCGCTGCTTCGCCCACCCGGAGAAGTCCGCCCCGTCGTACCCAAGATCCAACCGCACCCGGACGAATCCGGCCGCCGGCCCCTCGCTCACCCGTCGCTCCTCGCGCCTCGTGCCCCGCGCCCCGTGTCCGGTGCCCGTCCTACGTGC
>NZ_JACEGK010000843.1:0-1916 GCF_056859195.1 Streptomyces sp. NH27 | reverse complement strand
GTCCAGATCCGGGCGCCGGGGGTGGGGTCGGGTTCGGGCGGCCTGACCTGCTGGAGGAGGGCCTTGATGCCGTCGATGCGATCCTCGTCCTCGTGCAGGACGAAGGCGAGTTCGGGTTCCGACTGCTCGGCGATGGTGTAGACGGCGCACCAACTGGCGAGGGTGGGGACGGTCATCTGGGCCATGAGGGCCAGGGTCTGGTCGCGTTCCAGGGTGCCGGCGAGCAGGTCGGAGGCTTCGACGAGGAAGGAGAGCGAGCCGCGGCGGAGCCGTTCGAGTTCGGTGAGGCGGGCGCTCTCGACGGCCAGGGCGATCCGGTCGGCGGCGAACTGGAGGCGGAGCGCTTCCTGGTTGGTGTAGCGGCCCGGTGCTTCGGCGGCGACGCCGACGGAGCCGGTGAGGCGGCCTTCGACCTTCAGCGGGACGGTGACGACAGATCGCATGCCGGTGCCGGACAGCAGCGGTACGGCGCCGGGTACGGCGGTGAGGTCCTCGTGGACGGCGGGCATGCGGGCGCTGCCGTAACGGCCGGTGCCGGCCTCGACGGGGACGCGGCCGAAGCGCTGGCGGCCGGAGGGCAGGCCGGTGGAGGCGCGCACTTCGAGTTCGGTCTCGTCGTCGGTGGCGAGCAGCAGGTAGGCGGCGTCGCCGTCGAGCATGTCGCGGGCGCGTTCCACGGTGCGCTGGAGGAGGCCGTCGAGGTCGTCGGGGGCGGGGGAGCCGATGAAGACCTCGAACGCGTCGGTGGCCTTGCCGCGTTGGGAGGCGTGGGCGTCGGTGCCGGTGGAGCCGCGGTTGGGCGACTGGAGGACGGCGCGCTCCTCGGCGCGTACCAGCAGGCACACCGTGGACGGCTCGCCGGCGGTGTCGCGGACCCGCAGGTGGGAGCCGTAGACGGACAGGACGCGGCCGCCTGCGTCGCGTAGCCCGTATGTGCCTTCCCAGCGGGAGAGTTGGAGGGCGTCGGCGAGGCCGATGCCGGTGCCGGGGGTCTGTGGCCAGGCGGCGAGGTCGGCGAGAGACTTGCCGACGATGCCGGTGGCGGTGTGGCCGAAGAGGTCGGTGGCGTCGTCGTTCCACCGGGTGATGGCGCCGGCGCGGTCGACCTGGACGACGGCGACGCGGACCCGCTCGTCGGCGACGGGGAGGTCGGCGGTGGGCAGCACGGGGCCGGCGGAGCGGGTGCCGGTGGGGCGCTGGGGCAGTTCGAGTTGGAACCAGACGTACTTTCCGGCCGCGGAGTACTCCACGCCCCAGCGGCTGGCCAGGGCGGAGCAGAGCAGCAGGCCGCGGCCGCCTTCGTTGTCGGTCTCGCGGAACTGGCGGCCGCGGGTCTGCATGGGGACTTCGCGCTCGGGATAGTGGTCGGCGACCTCGACGCGGACCGCGGTGTCGTACCGCAGGCACTGCACGTCGGCGGCGGTGCCGGCGTGCACCACCGCGTTGGTGACCAGCTCGCTGGTCAGGACGACGGCGTCGTCGACCACGTCCGCGAAGCCCCAGCCGTGCAGGGTGTCGCGGACGAAGGCGCGGGCGACCGCGACCGACCGTCCCACCGGTTCGAAGGTGGCCGCTGCCCGCGCCGTGATCACCGATCTCCTCATGGTTCGTGTCCGCACGGGCGCGCTGCCCGCTGCTGCCGGTGCGTCGCCGTGTTGCTGGAACGTCACCCGGCGGCCCCCCTGCGTGTGCGCCTGTCGGGAGGTGGGACCCCCCCGGCTACGGCAGTACCGTTCACGTTACCTACCCACACCGACCGTGTGTGCGCCGGTTACCCGTGTTTCCACCCCGATCGTGGTCGCAGTTCCACCGATGCTGCCGAACTGTTACGGGAGGGGTGGGCCGTAGTGAAACACTGGGCATGTTCTGAAGGTTGCAAGCTTGCTCATCTGCGGGTCGGTCGACCCTCCGGGAGG
>NZ_JACEGK010000842.1:0-1916 GCF_056859195.1 Streptomyces sp. NH27 | reverse complement strand
GTGCTGCGCCAGTTGATGCCGGGGCCGGGACCGGGGTCGGCCATCCGGACCCCGAGGTCCGCGAGATGCCTCAGCTCCGGCCAGGTGTCCGGCCGGGCCAGGTGCACCTGCTCGGGCCCGGCCGGTGACAACGCGATCACCCGGGCGGTGCCGTCGCCGACCGCCAGGGCACGTAACTCCTCCTCCGCCGCGGCCAGTTCGCCACCGACGGCACCGGATTCCGCGCCGAACGCGGCCGCCAGGTCGGCGAACCGGCCGAGGATCGTCCGCAGCGACGCGTCGCCGCCGACGCCGAGCGCGACCACCGGCACCCCCGCCGCCTCCGCGACGCTCTCCGCGAGGGCGTACGGCGCCTTCCCGTCGTACGTCACGTCCACCACCACGTCCGGGCGCAGTTCGCGCAGCGCGTCCTGCGCGACATCCGCTCCCCCGCCCAGGTACGCCACTTGCCGCGGATCGAGCCCACCGAGCTTCGCCGGGTCGGCGTCCGCACCGCTGTCGTGGCCGGACCCGTAGACCGCCACCGGCCGCACGCCGTACTCCCACAGCGCCGCCCCGGCCCGTACGTACGCCACCACCCGCGGCGGCGCGAGCGGCCCGGACGAGGTGCTGCCCCGGTCGTCGGTGAACTCCCAACCCGCCTGCTGCCCGCTGCCGTTCGTCATACGGTGCCCCCTTCGCGATCCGGGCGGGGCCCCGCGGGACCCGCCGCGTGCTCACCACCCTGCGCTCCGACCGGCCCCCGCGACAAGGGTGCCTGCCCGCGGCGGGCGGGCGGCGGGCCGGCAACCGGCGTGCGGCGGTCAGGCGGCGGGCGGGGTGAAGTAGTCGCCGTGCTCCAGGTCTTCGAGCAGCGTCGCGTGGGTCGGTGTCCAGCCGAGAAGTTGCCGGGTGTGGTCGTTGGAGACGGGTGCGTCGGTGCCGAACACCCGGGCCATGAAGGGGTTCCCGAAGTGCTCGGCCGCCTCCTCGGGCGCCAGCGAGACGGTGGGCAGGCCGAGCATCTGCCCGATCTTGGCCGCGATGCTGCTGAGCGTGACGCCGCCTTCTCCCGCGCCGTGCAGCACGCTGCCCGCGGGAGCGTCCTCCAGCGCCAGCCTGAACAGGCGGGCGGCGTCGGCACGGTGGATGGCCGGCCAGCGGTTGGCGCCGGTGCCGATGTAGGCCGAGGTGCCTGTCTTGCGTGCGGCGGCGACGAGCATCGGGACGAAGCCGAAGTCGCCGGGGCCGTGCACGGTGGGCGCCAGCCGGACCACGCTCGCGCGTACTCCCTGCGCGGCGGAGCCCAGGCACGCCTGCTCGCCCGGGATGCGGAAGGCCGCGATCGAGGCGGGATCGGGTGCGTCCTGCTCGGTGCTCACCCGACCCGCGGTCGTCACCAGCGTGCCGGAGGTGCTGACGAACGGCTTGCCGGAATCCGCCAGCGCCCGGCCGAGCATCTCGATCGCCGTGCGGTCGCGCCTGATGAGGTCCTCCGGGTCGGCGAAGTCGCCACCGAAAGCCATGTGCAGGACGCCGTCCGCCGCCTCTGCTCCCGTACGAAGACTGTCGAGGTCCTCCAGCGAGCCGCGGTGCACGGCCGCGCCGAGCTCCTCCAGCCGCGCCGCCGAGGCGTCGGAACGCGCCAGACCGGTGACCTTGTGCCCGGCCGCGATCAGCTCGGCGACGACGGTCGGACCGGTCAGTCCGGAACCTCCGGTGACGAAGACATGCACGTTGAACTCCCTTGACCGAGCGATGATTCGCGTGACGACAGAGACTGTCGCTACGCTCTTCAACCTAGCACGTAACGTCATAGACTGTCGCTACGCCGTCGGTGCCGGCCCCCGCACCGGACCCCGCTGAACCCCCGCCGAACCCCCGCCGTATCCGCGCCGGGTCCCCGCCCCGACCGCGCCTGCGCGGGAGCGCGCTTG
>NZ_JACEGK010000841.1:0-1938 GCF_056859195.1 Streptomyces sp. NH27 | reverse complement strand
CTCCGACCTTGACCGGGCCGCCATCGGCCCGTGACCTCACCCGCCACACCCGCACCAGGGGCCGCCGGTTCCGGCAGATCGGGGAGAGCGCTCTCTCAACGCCTTGACACGGCGCCGCCGGCCCTCCAGGGTACGTTCGAGAGAGCGCTCTCAGGCGGCGCTCACCGCTCGCACGCAGCGCCCCCGATCGCCTGTGCGCACCACCCGAGCGGCGCGGTGCCGCCGGCCGTCCGGACAGAGGTAGGTCGTACGTATGTCTTCAAGCAGGGCCGCAGGAAGTGAAGCCCCCGCAGTCGCGCACAGACCCGTGGGCGGGACGGACACCTTGGTCGGCGACGCGCTCGGCCGCCGTACCTTCATGACCACCGCGGGGCCGGCCGGCGCCGTACCGGTGGCCGGTGCCGCCACGCCCGCGTCCGCGCACTCCCGCACCGGGCAGCGGCCCTCGTACACCCGCCAGTTCCCGCCCGCCGAGCCGGACTTCGGCCCGAACGTGCGCGTCTTCGGCCCGGACACGCCGGTCGGGCAGATCCAGGACGCGCTGGACGCGGCCGCGGCCGGGCAGACCGTCGCCGGGTCCGGAACCGGCCAATACACCTTCCTGTTCAAGCCGGGCCGCTATGCCGTGGAGGTACGGCTCGGGCCCCGCACGTCCGTGGCCGGTCTCGGCGCGCACCCGGACGACGTCGTCATCGAGGGCGAGGTGCGGGCCGCGGAGCAGGACGGGCCGGAGGACAGCGACAGCGACAGCGCGGACGGTGGCGGTGACGGTGACGTCCGGCGCTCGGCGGAGAACCTCACGGTCGTGCCGGCCGGCGGCGCCAACCGGTGGGAGGTCTCCCCCACCGCGCCGCTGCGCCGGGTGCACATCCGCGGCCGGCTGCTGCTCTCCCCGGGGCAGGGCGACCTCTCCGGCGGCGGCCTCTCCGGTGGCGGGTTCATCGCCGACTCGGTGGTCGACGGGCAGGTGGTGGACGGACAGGTGGTGGACGCCGGCCGGCAGCGGTCGCTCACCCGGGACAGCCAGGTGGGCGGTTGGCCGAACGCAGGCAGGGCCCAGGTCTTCGCCGGCGTCGAGGGGGCACCCGCGCAGACCTCCCCCGGCCCGTCGCACATCACGCTGCCGACCAGTCCGCTCAGCCGCGAGAAACCGTTCCTGTACGTCGACGAGGGTGGCCGGTACCGGGTGTTCCTGCCGGGGCTGCGGCACGACGCGGTCGGCGCGAGCTGGGCCGGCGGCAGCACGCCGGGCTCGTCGGTGCCGATCGACCGGTTCTTCGTGGCCCGGCCCACCGACTCGGTGCGCACCATCAACAAGGCGCTGTCGCAGGGCCGGCACCTGCTGCTGATGCCCGGCTGCTACGAACTGGCCGCCACCATCAAGGTCAAGTGGGCCGGCACGGTGGTGCTGGGGCTCGGCCACGCGACCCTCAACCCGCGCCAGGGCGTGGTGCCGATGACGGTCGCGGACGCGCGCGGGGTGCGGATCGCGGGGCTGCTGTTCGACGCGGGCCCGGTCGAATCCCCGGTGCTGCTGGAGATCGGTGCCCGGCGGGGCGGGCGGACCGACCCGCGCGACCCGGCGTCGGTGCAGGACGTGTACTTCCGGGTCGGCGGCGCGGGCCGGGCGACCACCGCGCTCGTCGTGAACAGCGACCATGTGCTGCTCGACCACGTCCGGGCGTGGCGAGCCGGCCACGGCACCGGGGTGGACCCGACCGGTGCCTCGGAGACCGGGGTGGTGGTCAACGGCGACGACGTGCTGGCCACCGGGCTGTTCGCCGAGGGCTTCCGGACGTCCGGCGCGGTGTGGAACGGCCGAGACCGACCGGCGCATGGGGGGTGGGTGAAGGAGCGGGTCGAGGGCCGGGTCCGGGCGGTGCCGACGAGGGAGCCATGGCGGAGCCCTGGTGACTGAGGAGAAGCCGTCCGGGCGGG
>NZ_JACEGK010000840.1:0-1950 GCF_056859195.1 Streptomyces sp. NH27 | reverse complement strand
GTCCCCGACCGACCGCCCGATCAGCGTGGTCACCGTGTACACCGCGTACGGCAGCGTGGAGAGCTGGTCCGAACTGTGCAGGGTGTCCTGGAGGTACTTCGCGCTCCAGTTGGAGACCGTCGAGTCGCCGATGTACACGAACGCCATCACCAGGCACAGCGGCAACAGCATGCGCATGACGACCTGCTGGGCGGCCCGGGGCACGGCCAGATGCTCACCGGACGGGTCGGGAGGGCCCGCAGCGACCGCACCGGGAGGTTCGGTGCCGAACGGCACCGCCGGGCCGTCATCGGCCGCGCCACGGACGCCTGAACCGTCGGATGCCAGGGCACCGGTCGCCGCGTCGTCGGGCCGCTGGTCCCGGTACCAACGGCTGGCGGTCAGCGTCAGCGGGATCAGCACCAGCACCGTGGGCCCGTACAGCGAGAACAGCTCGAAGTGCCAGTGCGCGCCCGACCAGGCCAGCGACGCCCCCACGATGCCGCCCAGGCTGTAGGAGGCGTGGAAGCCCAGCATGATGCTCTGTCCCCAGGCCCGTTGCAGGCTCACGCCCAGCATGTTCATCGACGCGTCCAGCCCGCCGACGCACACCCCGAACAGCGCCAGCGTCACCGCCGCCGCCCACATCCGGTTCCCGGCACCCAGCCCGACCAGCACCAGCCCCACCAGCGGCTGCACCCAGCGCAACACCACGCTCGGCCTTACCCGCTTCACCAGTTGCTCGGTCAGCACGCTCCCGGCACCGGCCAGGATCGGCACGGCCGCCAGGAACACCGGCAGCAGCCCGTCGCTGATCCCGTAGTGGTCCTGGATCGCGGGGATACGGGTCACGAGCAACGCGAACAGCGCACCCTGCGCGAAGAAGCTGACCGCGAGGGCGACCCGGCCGTACCGCAGAGCCTGCGGGCGAACGACGTCCATAGGCGAGCAGGCTAAGCGCGAAAGCTACGGATGAGTAGGGGCCGGGGATCACGATTCCTGGCGGGCCGGTCCGCGCGGGACCGGTCCGCCACGTCGGCGGCGGGAACAGGTGCTGGCCAGGGGTACCGGCGAGCGCCGCCGACAGCAACGAACGGGCCGGTGACGACCACGTGAACGGTCAGCCGGACAGCAGTCCGGGCAGCTCCGCCATGCTCTCGAAGAGTGCCGTCGCCCCGGCGAGCTTCACGGCCGGCGTCATCGCGGTGTACCCGTACACGTCCATCCCGGCCGCGAGCGCCGCCGCCACGCCCAGCCGGCTGTCCTCCACCACGGCGCACCGGTCGGGGGCGGCGCCCATCTCACGTGCGGCGTGCAGGAACAGGTCGGGCGCCGGCTTGCCCCGCCCCACGTCCTGCGCCGAGAAGATCCGCTCCTCCCCGAACCGCGCGTACAGCCCGGTCTTCCGCAGGGCGACCCGAATCCGCTCATGCCCCCCGGACGACGCGAGGCAGTACGGCACCCCGTCCGCCGCCAACTTCTCCAGCGCCACGGCCACGCCGTCCACGGGCTCCAACTCCCGCTCGAACGCCGCGAACACCCGCGCGTGGTACGTCGCGTCGAAGTCGGCGGGCAGCTCCGCCCCCGACCGCTCCCGCACCACGTCGTGGATACGGTGCGGCGCCGCGCCCATGAAGTCGCGAATCGAGTCCTCGTAGCTGGTGGGGTGCCCGACCTCGGTCAGGCAGTCCGCGAGGATGCGATTGGAGATCGGCTCGCTGTCCACCAGGACGCCGTCGTTGTCGAAAATCACCAGGTCGTACTGCACGGGCTCACGGTACAGGGACCCGCAACGCAAAGAAGCGCCAACCCCTGTGACCAGCACAAGGATTGACGCTTCTATAAAAATTGTTCGGCGGTGTCCTACTCTCCCACAGGGTCCCCCCTGCAGTACCATCGGCGCTGAAAGGCTTAGCTTCCGGGTTCGGAATGTAACCGGGCGTTTCCCTAACGCTATGACCACCGAAACAC
>NZ_JACEGK010000839.1:0-1955 GCF_056859195.1 Streptomyces sp. NH27 | reverse complement strand
GCCCCACTCCCCCGATTCCGCGCACCCTACGTATCTCGCGCGTCCCCACGTCACCCGCACACCCGCACGCCTCGCACCGACCGACGTAGAACCGCACCTCATCGCACCACCCCCCACCGACGAACCGCGCCAAGCCGCACCGAGCCCGCACCCGAGGTAACCACCGTGCCCCGCAGCCCCTCCTCCGCCTTCCCGTCCGCGTTCGCCGCCGCCGATCTCGGCGCCACCAGCGGCCGCGTCATGGTCGGCCGGGTCGGCCCGGCGAACCTCGACCTGAGCGAGGCGCACCGTTTCCCGAACCGCCCGGTCCAGGCCGGCGGCAGCCTGCACTGGGACGTACTGAGCCTGTACCAGGGGGTGTTGGACGGGCTACGGGAGGCGGCGCGGGCCGGCGGCGTCACGTCGGTGGGGGTCGACTCCTGGGCGGTGGACTACGGGCTGCTGGACGCCGACGGCCGCCTGCTGGGCAACCCCTTCCACTACCGCGACGGCAGGACGCAGGACGCGGCGCCGCGGGTGTGGGAAGCGGTACCGGCCGAGGAGCTGTACCGGGTCACCGGGTTGCAGCACCTGCCGTTCAACACCGTCTTCCAGCTCGGCGCCGCGCGCGGCAGCGCCCAACTCGCCGCCGCCCGGACGCTGTTGCTCATCCCCGACCTGCTGGTGCACTGGCTGACCGGCACGGTCGGCGCGGAGTTGACCAACGCGTCCACCACCGCCCTGCTGGACGCGGCGACCGGCACCTGGTCGGGCGACCTGCTCGGGCGGCTCGGCCTCGACCCGGAGCTGTTCCCGCCGATCCGGCAACCGGGCGACATCGCGGGCGAGTTGCTGCCGGAGGTGGCGCGGGCTACCGGTCTGGCCGAGGGCACCCCGGTGGTGACCGTCGCCTCGCACGACACCGCCTCCGCGGTGGCCGCCGTGCCGGCCGACCGGCCCGGCTTCGGCTACATCTCCTGCGGGACCTGGTCGCTGGCCGGTCTCGAACTGGACCAGCCGGTCGTCACGGAGGCATCGCGGGCGGCGAACTTCACCAACGAACGTGGCCTCGACGGGACTTTCCGTTTCCTGCGCAACATCATGGGGCTCTGGCTGCTGTCGGAGACGCTGCGCACGTGGGAGGCCGAAGGGCTGCCGACCGATCTCGCACCGCTGCTGGCCCGGGCCGCCGACGCGCCGCCGTTCGCCGCGCTGGTCGACCCCGACGCGCCGGAGTTCCTGGCGCCCGGTGACATGCCGGCCCGGATCGCCGCGTACTGCGGGCGTACCGGGCAGCGCGCCCCCGCCGACCAGGGCGCCATGGTGCGCTGCATCCTGGAGAGCCTGGCGCTGGCACACCGGGCGGCGCTGCGCACCGCGGCCGAACTGTCCGGGCGCGACCTCGACGTGGTGCACCTGGTCGGCGGCGGCAGCCGCAACGACCTGCTGTGCCAACTCACCGCTGACGCAATCGGGTTGCCTGTGGTGGCCGGGCCGACCGAGGCGACCGCGCTCGGCAACATCCTGGTGCAGGCCCGCGCGCACGGCCTCGTCACCGACCGCGCCGACATGCGCCGGCTGGTGGCCGACACCCAGCACCTGCGGCACTACCGGCCCAGCGGTGACCCGAACGCCTGGACCGCCGCGGGCGCCCGGATCGGCCTCGGCTGAGGCCGCCCGCCCGGGCACACCGGACCACCGACCCGACCGCACCCCCGGCCCGCGGCCCGCACCCCCGGACCACGCCGCTCACCCCCGAAGGAGCCGCATGCGCGTCGCACTCTTCGTCACCTGCGTCAACGACGCGCTCTATCCGGGCACCGGTTGGGCCACCGTCCGGCTGCTGGAGCGGCTGGGCGTCGAGGTGGATTTCCCCGCGGCCCCAACCTGTTGCGGGCCGCCCCAGTTCAACACCGGCTACCGGCACGAGACCGAGCCCCTGGTCCGCCGATACGCCGACGCGTTCGAGGGCTACG
>NZ_JACEGK010000838.1:0-1968 GCF_056859195.1 Streptomyces sp. NH27 | reverse complement strand
GGGTGGCTGGCCGGGGCGCCGGGGCGGTACGAGGCCGACTCATACAGATGAAGGATCAACGATGGGCCGAATGATCGATTCGGCATGATCATCCGGCCCAACGACGCAGTACGGGGAGCACCTCCCCGACCGCGCGGCACCGCGTCCGACACCGCGTCCGGGCTCGGCTCAGGCCAGCGCGACCAGGTCGGCGTACTCCTGGCTCCACAGGTCCTCGACCCCGTCGGGCAGCATGATGATCCGCTCGGGTTCGAGGGCGCGGACCGCGCCCTCGTCGTGGGTGACCAGCACGACCGCGCCGGTGAAGGTGTGCAGCGCGCCCAGGATCTCCTCGCGGCTGGCCAGGTCGAGGTTGTTGGTGGGCTCGTCGAGCAGCAGGACGTTCGCGCTGGAGACGACGAGCGCGGCCAGCGCCAGCCGGGTCTTCTCGCCGCCGGACAGCACCCGGGCGGGCTTGTCGACGTCGTCGCCGGAGAAGAGGAAGGAACCGAGGATCTTGCGGATCTGGACCAGGTCGGTGTCGGGCGCGGAGGAACGCATGTTCTCCAGCACGGTGCGGTCCGGGTCGAGGGTCTCGTGCTCCTGCGCGTAGTAGCCGAGCTTGAGGCCGTGGCCGGGGGTGACATCGCCGGTGTCGGGCTTCTCCACGCCGGCCAGCAGCCGCAGCAGGGTGGTCTTGCCGGCGCCGTTCAGCCCGAGGATGACCACTCGCGAGCCGCGGTCGATGGCCAGGTCGACGTCGGTGAAGATCTCCAGCGAGCCATAGGACTTGGACAGCCCGGCGGCCATCAGCGGGGTCTTGCCGCACGGCGCCGGGTCGGGGAAGCGCAGTTTCGCCACCTTGTCGGCCTGCCGGACCTCTTCCAGGCCGGAGAGCAGCCTCTCCGCGCGGCGCGCCATGTTCTGCGCGGCGACGGTCTTGGTGGCCTTGGCGCGCATCTTGTCGGCCTGCGAATTCAGCGCGGCCGCCTTCTTCTCGGCATTCGCGCGCTCGCGGTGGCGGCGCTTCTCGTCGGCTTCCCGCTGCTGCTGGTAGAGCTTCCAGCCCATGTTGTAGACGTCGATACGGGAGCGGTTGGCGTCGAGATAGAACACCTTGTTGACGACGGTCTCGATGAGGTCGGCATCGTGGGAGATCACGATGAATCCCCCGCGGTAGGTCTTGAGGTAGTCCCGCAGCCAGACGATGGAGTCGGCGTCGAGGTGGTTGGTGGGCTCGTCGAGCAGGAGGGTGTCCGCGTCGGAGAACAGGATGCGGGCCAGCTCCACCCGGCGCCGCTGGCCGCCGGACAGGGTGTGCAGCGGCTGGCCGAGCACCCGGTCGGGCAGGCCGAGCGCGGCGGCGATGGTGGCGGCCTCGGCCTCGGCGGCGTATCCGCCCTTGGTGAGGAATTCGGTTTCCAGCCGCGAGTATTTCTTCATCGCGTTCTCGCGGGTGGCGCCTTTCCCGGTGGCCATCCGCTCTTCGTTCTCGCGCATCTTGCGCAGCACGACGTCGAGGCCGCGGGCGGACAGCACCCGGTCGCTGGCGAGGATGTCGAGGTCGCCGGTGCGCGGGTCCTGCGGGAGGTAGCCGACCTCACCGGAGTTGGTGACGCTTCCGGCGGCGGGCTGGCCCTCGCCGGCCAGCACCTTGGTGAGGGTGGTCTTGCCCGCTCCGTTCCGGCCGACCAGGCCGATGCGGTCGCCCTTGGCGACGCGGAAGGAGGCGGACTCGATGAGGACGCGGGCGCCGGCGCGCAACTCGATGCCGGTGGCAGTGATCACGGGAAAAAGCTCCAGGGCGATGGGCGCCGCGATAGCGGCAGCGGAGGACGAGATACCCGGGGCACGGCGGCGCGAAAGCGTCGGAAGCCGGCCCGCGGACGGCGGTCGGGGCGGGCGTCGGGACCCATGGGTCGACGCCACGGCTGGTCGACGCGGCTAATCGAGGAGCAGAACTGCCATGCGTTCATTCTACGGGTGCCC
>NZ_JACEGK010000837.1:0-1973 GCF_056859195.1 Streptomyces sp. NH27 | reverse complement strand
TCCCCACCCATGCCGCGACCGCCCGCGTCGACGGCGCACGACACCGCGGACCCACGCTGCTGCGGATCGGGGACGCGGCGGCCGCGGCCGGCACCACACCGAGGGCACTGCGCTTCTACGAACAGCGCGGCCTGCTGCCGGCCCCGGCCCGCACCGCGTCGGGGCAGCGGCAGTACGGCCCCGGCGACGTGGCCCGGGTGCGGCTGATCCGCGACCTGCTGGCGGCGGGCTTCACGGTGACGGACCTGCGCGGGCTGGCGCCCCAGCTGCACCAGCTGGTGGACCGGCCCGCGCCGCGCTGCGACCCGGAGCCCGGCGGCGTGGTCGCCCGCAGGCCCGCCGCGCTCGACGCGGAGATCGTTCGCCTCACGCAGCTACGCGAACGGCTGACCCGGCGGCTCGCCGGGCAGCCCACCGACGCCGACACCTGACGGTCGCCCGCGCCACCCCTTGAGCCCGAGCCGCTCCCGCCGAAACCCGCGCCGTGCCCGTACACCCCGTGCCCCGCACGCCCCCGCGGCCCGCCGAAAGCCGCGCCACACGCCCGTACACCGCACACTCCCCGCGGCCCGCCGGCTCCCGCCGAAACCCGCGGCCACGCCCATACCTCGCACGCCCCCCGCGGCCCGCCGGCTGCCCCAACTCCTCGCCCGCTCCCGGCCGTACACCCGGCATGCCCGCCAAGTGGTCCTGTTCGCGGGTCCGCTTTCGTGTGACAGCGCGGCGGCGGCAGCCGGGCCCCGCGTGCAGGCGGGCGGAGGATCGCGAGTGACGCGTCCGGCACCTCGTGCCGGGTCGCGCTCCGAGGAGGACCGGTGCGCACCCTGCCACCGGCCGGCGGCGGGTTCCGGGGGTGCCACCGTAATGGCCGCGCCTGATCGCCCGCGGCCCTCCGGCTTGTCGCAGGGTGGTGTCCGACATGCGATGTTCCGTCCATACCTCCCGCAGGAGGAAGTCCCATGAGCGCACCGTCGCCGGCCCCGGCCGGCACCTCGCAGGACAGTGACCCGGCCGGCGACGAGTCACCGATCCACATCCTCTGGATCAACGCGGGGCTCAGCTGCGACGGCGACTCGGTCTCGCTGACCGCCGCCACCCAGCCGAGCATCGAGGAGATCGCCCTCAGCGTGCTGCCGGGCCTGCCCAAGATCCAGGTGCACTGGCCGCTGATCGACTTCGAGTGCGGCCCGGTCGGCGGCGCCGACACCTTCATCGAGTGGTTCTTCAAGGGCGAGCGCGGCGAGATCGACCCGTTCGTGCTGGTCGTCGAGGGCTCGATCCCGAACGAGGCGATCAAGGCCGAGGGCTACTGGAGCGGCTTCGGCGACGACCCGGAGACCGGCCAGCCGATCACCACCAGCGAGTGGATCGACCGGCTCGCCCCGAAGGCCCTGGCCGTGGTCGCGATCGGCACCTGTGCCACCTACGGCGGCATCCACGCGATGGCCGGCAACCCGACCGGCGCCATGGGCGTGCCGGACTACCTGGGCTGGGACTGGAAGTCGCACGCGGGCATCCCGATCGTGTGCGTGCCGGGCTGCCCGATCCAGCCGGACAACTTCTCCGAGACGCTGGTGTACCTGCTGCACCAGGCGGCCGGCTCGGCCCCGATGATCCCGCTGGACGACCACCTGCGGCCCACCTGGCTCTTCGGCGCGACCGTGCACGAGGGCTGCGACCGGGCCGGCTACTACGAGCAGGGGCAGTTCGCCACGACCTACGACTCCCCCAAGTGCCTTGTGAAGCTGGGCTGTTGGGGCCCGGTGGTGAAGTGCAACGTGCCCAAGCGCGGCTGGATCAACGGCGTCGGCGGCTGCCCGAACGTCGGCGGTATCTGCATCGCCTGCACCATGCCCGGCTTCCCGGACAAGTTCATGCCCTTCATGGACGAGCCGCCCGGCGGCAAGGTCTCCAGCACGCTCAGCGGCGTGTACGGCTCGGTGATCCGCAGGCTGCGCTCGGTGACCCAGCAC
>NZ_JACEGK010000836.1:0-1980 GCF_056859195.1 Streptomyces sp. NH27 | reverse complement strand
GTGACAGGGAGGAGGCGGCCGGTCCGGCGGCCGGGTGCGCCCGCAGGCCGGGCCGGCGATCTCCGGCCGCCCGCAACGGACTTCGGCCCACCAGGAACCCGGACCGCACCTCGGCCCACCCGGGACTTCACTCCGCCGCGATCGCCCGCAGCACGTCCAGGCGGGCCGCACGGCAGGCCGAGCGCCGGCCGGCGAGCGCCCCGCCCGCGACGCCGACCAGCGCGAACACCGCGAGTTGCGCCGGCGGCAGCGTGAACGCGCTGATCCCGTCGCCGTCGGCGGCCCGTACCAGCTCCCAGCCGAGGAACGCGCCGAGCCCGAGCCCGCGGTGCCGAGGACCGCGAGCGTGCCCAGGTCGGTCTCCCCGATGAACGCCGTGCCCGAGCTGAGCATGTCGAGCCCGGCCGCGCAGTGCATCAGCGTGGCTTTCCCGAGCCCGACGGCCCCATGATCGCGGGGAAGCGCCCGGCGGGGAACGCGACCGTCACCCCGTCGAGCGCCCGCACCTGGGCGTCGCCCGCGCCGTACACCTTGGTGGCGCCGGCGACCCGGGCGGCCACCAAGGCCGCCCGGGGCGGCCACGTCACCGGGCGCGGCGCCGGCCACCAGGCTCACGCCGCACCACCCTTGCCACCGGTCTTGCCGCCGCCCAAGCCGCCGCGCGGGTCCTTGGCGAAGTGCTCCTCCAGCACGGACATCCGCCGCCAGTACTCCTCCTCGTCGATCTCGCCGGAGGCGAACCTGCGCCCGAGCACCGCCATCGGCGAGTTCTCGCCGCCGACGCCGCCCCGCTGCTGGTACTGCCACGGCCCGCCGCCGCCCCAGCCGCGCCGCCATCCGGCCCGCCGCAGCGTGGTGATCACCACGGCCACCACGGCGACCCACACCAGCGGGAAGAACAGGATCCACGGGCCGGGCCCGCCGTCGTGCCACGCCAACGTGTTCATCGCTCGTCATCTCCTCGATCAGTGCCGGGCCCCCTCACCGGTCCGTCGTCCGGCTGCTCCGACACCACCGAGCCTCGTCCGCCCCCGCCCCCGCGTCGTCGTCCGGCCAGCGACACCTCCGCTGCTCCCCGGGCAGTACCCGGCGGCCGGCGACCTGCTCCCCGCCGCCTGCGCGGGCGAACTCGTCCCGTTGTCGGTGGGGCCGCCTACGGTGGACACCATGTGGCGGAGCACGGGTATGGGCTGGCGGGAGGAGGGCGCCCGCTGGACGTGGTGGCACCCGTCGCACGGCGTACGCGCGAGCCCGCTGCGGCTCGGCGCCGAACTCCACCTCGCGCTGGACGACTCCGCGGTGCGGCGCTGCGCGGGCGTGTGGCGCGCGGCCCGCAACACCCCGTGCCCGTACGCCGCCGAACTCCCGCCGGGCGCGCGGCGCGACCAGTGCGAGGCGTGCGCGGCGCTGGACCGTACGTCGTCGGTCGCCGCGGACACCGTGCCGGACGACGGGCGGCCGTACCGCGTGTACCTGGCGTACTTCGGCCCGGGCCTGCACAAGGTCGGCATCACCGCCGCCGCACGCGGACGGCTGCGGCTGCTGGAACAGGCCGCGGTGTGCTTCGCCTTCCTCGGCGAGGGCCCGCTGATGACGGCCCGCCGGACGGAATCGGTACTGGGCGCCGCCCTCGATGTACCCGACCGGGTGCGGGACCAGGCCAAGCGCGCGGCGCGGCACCGCCTGCCGGGGCCCGCGGCCCGCGCCGCCGAACTGGCCGCCCTGCACGCGCGGGTGACGGAGCTGCGCGGCGCGCTGCCGGAGTCGCTGGCCCCGGCCGCTCTGCGCTGCGTGGACCACGCCGAGGTGTTCGGGCTCGCCGCCGAGCCGCCGCCCCCTCCCCCGGCCGCAGAGGTCACCGCGCTGCTGCCCGGCTGCGCCCTGGCCGGCACGGTCCGCGCGATCGCGGGCCATGACGTGTACCTCGACACGCCCGACGGCCCCATCCTGTTCGACGCCCGCCTGGCCGCGGGATGGCCG
>NZ_JACEGK010000835.1:0-1986 GCF_056859195.1 Streptomyces sp. NH27 | reverse complement strand
CCCTACCGGAAGGACGGCACTCGTGGCCACCTCCGTCAGGGCGACGTCCGACGGCAGCCCCCGGTCGTCCCGGACCGACCCCAGCAAGAACCGCAAGAGCGGTGCCCCCGGCCCGCCCGGCGGCTGGCGCGCCAAGGCGTACCGGCTGGACACCAAGGCGTCGCCGTACGCCTACATCGCCCCGTTCTTTCTCTGCTTCGCCGCCTTCGGCCTCTTCCCGCTGATCTACACCGGCTGGCTCTCCCTCCACGAAGTGCAACTCGGCACGCACGCAAGCTGGGTGGGCTTCGACAACTACACCGCGCTGTGGGACAACAGCTTCTTCTGGACCGCGCTGCGCAACACCTTCACCCTCGGCGTGATCTCCACGGTGCCGCAGCTGATGATGGCGCTCGGCCTGGCCCACCTGCTCAACTACCAGCTGCGGGCACGCGGGTTCTTCCGGGTCGCGATCCTGGCGCCGTACGCGACCTCGATCGCCGCCGCCACGCTGGTCTTCATCCAGCTCTTCAACCCCGACTACGGGATGATCAACCAGTTCCTGGGCCACATCGGGGCCGGGCACGTGCAGTGGGGATCGTCCAAGTGGCCCGCGCAGATAGCGATCTCCACGATCGTGACCTGGCGCTGGACCGGCTACAACGCGCTGATCTACCTGGCCGCGATGCAGGCCGTGCCCGCCGACCTGTACGAGGCGGCCGCGCTCGACGGCGCCTCCCGCTGGCGGCAGTTCATCAGCGTGACCATCCCGTCGATCCGGCCGACGATCTTCTTCACGATCATCGTGTCCACCATCGGCGCCACCCAACTCTTCGGTGAGCCGATGATGTTCGGCGGCAGCGTGGGCGTCTCCGGCGGCACCGACCACCAGTACCAGACCCTCAGCCTGTACATGTACGACAAGGGCTGGCAGATCGGCGAGCTGGGCCAGGCGTCCGCCGTGGCCTGGGTGATGCTGCTGATCCTGCTGCTCATCGGCGCGGTGCAGCTACTCGTCCTGCGGAACAACCGCCGGAAGCTTGGGAGCTGACGATGGCACAACTCACCCAGCCGATCCCGTCCACCGGGCCCCGGCGCTCCTCCGCCCCCGAGCCGCGCAAGCGCCGCAGGCTGCGTGCACGCAGCGCGGGCGGTCAGCAGAAGGCCGGCCCGATCGCGTACGTCCTGGTGATCCTGGCCACGGTGCTGTCGCTGTTCCCGCTGTACTGGACGGTGGTGGCGGCCTCCCGCACGGACACCGAACTGGTCACGCCACCCACGCCGTTGCTGCCCGGCAGCCACCTCATCGACAACCTGAAGATCGTGTGGGACCAGGTCGACATGACCACGGCCCTGATCAACTCCACGATCGTGGCGAGTTGCGTGGCGCTCAGCACGGTGCTCTTCGCGACGCTGGCCGGATTCGCCTTCGCCAAGCTGGAGTTCCGCGGCCGCAACGCGCTGCTGACCGTGGTGGTGGCGACCATGACCATCCCGCCGCAGCTGACCGTGATCCCGCTCTACCAGATCATCACCAACGTCGGCTGGGTCGGGCACATCCAGTCGGTGATCCTGCCGTCGCTGGTGGCCGCGTTCGGCGTCTTCTTCATGCGGCAGTTCCTCTCCGAGGCGCTGCCGGTGGAACTCGTCGAGGCGGCGCGGGTGGACGGGGCGCACAGCCTGCGGATCATCTGGCACGTGGTGTTCCCGATCGCCCGCCCGGCGATGGCGGTGCTCGGCATGCTCGTCTTCGTCCAGTCCTGGAACGACTTCTTCTGGCCGTTCATCGCGCTGAACCAGCAGAACCCGACGGTGCAGGTGGCGTTGCAGGGCCTCGGTTCCGGCAATCACACGATCAACCACGCGGTGGTCGTGTGCGGGGCGCTGGTCGCGACGCTGCCGCTGCTGCTGGTGTTCGCGGTGCTCGGCCGGCAGATCGTCGGCGGGATCACCGCCGGCGCGGTCAAGAGCTGACGCCCTCTCCCCCCGCATCCACGGCACCCGCGC
>NZ_JACEGK010000834.1:0-1998 GCF_056859195.1 Streptomyces sp. NH27 | reverse complement strand
GCCCTGATCCGCCCCGCCCGGGTCCGCCATGCCCGCGCCGCCCGCGGCGGCCCTACTCCTCCACGGCCCTACTCCTCCGCGGACCTGCCCGCGCGCTCCCGCAGCCGCCGCCAGATCTCCCGCACCTGCGGTTCGAGGTCCTCCAGCGGACCGTCGTTGTCGATCACCAGGTCCGCGATCGCGAGGCGCTCGTCCCGGGTGGCCTGCGCGGCCATCCGGGCGCGGGCCTCCGGCTCGGCCATGCCGCGCTGCCGGACCAGCCGGTCGAGTTGCGTGGCGGGGGCGGCGTCCACGACGACGACCAGGTCGTAGCGCGGGGCGAGGCCGTTCTCGGTGAGCAGCGGAACGTCGTGTACGACGACCGCGTCCGGGCCCGCGGCCTGCTGGAGTTCGGCGGAGCGGTCCGCGACCAGGGGGTGCACGATCGCGTTGAGCGCTTTGCGGCGCGCCTCGTCGGCGAAGACGATCGCGCCGAGCTTCGGGCGGTCCAAGCTGCCGTCCTCGCCCAGCACGCCCGGACCGAACTCCTCGACCACCGCGGCGAGTCCGTGCGTACCCGGCGCCACCACCTCCCGCGCGATGCGGTCGGCGTCCACCAGGGTCGCGCCGTACGACCCGAGCAGGCGGGTCACCTCGCTCTTGCCGGCACCGATGCCCCCGGTCAGCCCCACGTTCAGCATGGGCAGAGCTTACGGCCGTTACGGCCTGGGCGGCCCGCTACCGGATCAGCGCCCATCGTCTTCCTGGTCCGCGAGGAACCGCTCGAACTCGGCGGCCAGGTCGTCCGCGGAGGGGAGGTCGACGGGTTCGGCGATGAGGCTCTCGCGGCTCTGGGAGCCGGCCACCGCGTCGTACTGGCTCTCCAAGCCGCGTACGACGGAGACGAGTTCGCTGTCGCCCTCGGCGACCTGGCGGTCGATCTCGACGCGGACGGTGTGTGCCTCGCGGCGCAGCGCGTGTGCCACGTCGGGCAGGACCAGCCCGGTCGCGGCGGTGATGGTCTCCAGCACGGCGAGCGCGGCGTCCGGGTAGGGCGAGCGCGCGAGGTAGTGCGGCACGTGGGCGGCGACGCCGAGGACGTCACGGCCGGCTTCGGCCAGCCGCAGCTCGACGAGACTGGCGGCGCTGCCGGGGACCTGCGCCTCGTCGAACCAGGCGCGGTGCCCGGGCATCAGGTCCACGCGGTTGCCGTGCGGGGTCAGGCCGACCGGGCGGGTGTGCGGAACTCCCATCGGGATGCCGTGGAAGTTGATGGCCAGGCGGACGCCGAGCCGCTCGATCACCTGGAGGACGGCGGCACTGAAACGCTCCCATTCCACGTCCGGCTCGGAGCCGGTGAGCAGCAGGAACGGGGTGCCGGTGGTGTCCCGCACCAGGTAGAGGTCGATGCGGGGCTCTTCGTACGACGACCAGTGGTCGCGCTCGAAGGTCATCAGGGGGCGGCGGGCGCGGTAGTCGATCAGCCGGTCGGCGTCGAAGCGCACGATGAGCTGGTTGTCGAGCCGGTCCAGCAGCTGCTGGGCGATCTGCTGGCCGGTCTCGCCGGCGTCCATGTAGCCCTCGAAGTAGTAGAGCAGGACAGGTCCGGTGTCGCCGACCGCTTCGTCAACGGCTTCGGCACCTCCCGGTACGTACTCGTACAGCCCCTGCGGATCGGCCACGGTGATCGTCCTCCCTCGCTCCTCGTCACCCTCAACGAACCGTATCCGCCTGCCATTCCCGCCGACGCGGGCCAACCGGTTCCGGCCGCGGCCGCACAGGGCCTTGACTGGCCGTCGGACCGCCCCTACGGTCACGACCCGCCGCCATCGTTCATGATGGCAGCCAACGTTCACATACCTGATGGCGACGTGGATGCGAAGGGTGTTCGGATGCGACCCCACGCGCTCCCCCCACCCGTTCCTCCTGCTGTCCGCGAAAGGCGGTGCCGACGAAGGCGAGAGCCATCGACCCGCGACGCCGCCCTCCATGTGCCGGTCGGTCCAAGGCGGCGGATAC
>NZ_JACEGK010000833.1:0-2004 GCF_056859195.1 Streptomyces sp. NH27 | reverse complement strand
GCCCCAGCCCCAGCCCCGGTCACAGCCCCGGCCGGTCCACGGCCGCGCTGGAGGTCCGCGACCTCTCGGTGGTCTACCCGGCCGCCCGCGGCCGCAGCCCGGCCCGCGCGGTCGACGGCGTCAACCTGCGGATCGGCAAGGGCGAGATCGTCGCGCTCATCGGCGAGTCCGGGTGCGGCAAGTCCACCCTGGCCCGCTCGCTGGTCGGCCTGGTGAAGCCGACCGGCGGCGAGGTGCGCTACGACGGCACGCCGCTGGACTACACCGCCAAGGGGCTCAAGGCGTACCGCCGCCACACCCAACTGGTCCTCCAGGACCCGGGCGGCGCCCTCAACCCGAAGCAGAACGTGTACGACGCCGTGGCCATGGGCCCGCGGCTGCACGGGCTCACCGACGGGCTGCCGCTCACCGTGCACGACGCGCTGTCCCAAGCCGGGCTGCGCCCGCCGGAGGACTTCTTCGGCCGCTACCCGCACGAACTGTCCGGCGGGCAGCAGCAGCGCGTCGTCATCGCCGGCGTGCTGGCGCTGAACCCGTCGGTCATCGTGGCGGACGAGCCGGTGGCGTCGCTGGACGCCTCCGTGCGCGGGGAGATCCTGGCGCTCATGCTGCGGCTGCGCGACGAACTCGGCCTGTCGGCCCTGGTGGTCAGTCATGACCTCGGCCTGGCCTGGAACATCGCCGACCGGGTGGCCGTGATGTACCTGGGCCGGGTGGTCGAGCAGGGCACCGTCGAAGAGGTCCTGCTGCGGCCGCAACACCCCTACACCAAGGCCCTGTTGTCGGTGGTGCCGACCGGGGCCGAGGACTGGCGCCCCACCCTGCTGACCGGTGAGCCGCCGGACCCGACCGCGATCCCGTCCGGCTGCCGCTTCCATCCGCGGTGCACCCGCTGGGCCGGCGCCTCGCCGGCCGACCGCGCCGCGGCCGCCTGCGACCGCCGTGAACTCCCGGTGCTGGCGCCGGACACCTCCTGCGCCGCCTGCCATCTGCTCGGTTCGACACCCCTGGAGACGATATGACTCTGCTTCGCCCGCCCGGGTTGAAGCCCGGCGACACCGTCGCCGTGATCTGCGCCAGCTCGCCCGTGGACAACCAGGAACACCTGGAGTCGGGACTGGCCGCCCTGCGCTCCGTGGGCCTGGTGCCGGAGGTCTTCGGGTCGGCCCGCGACGCCGGAAGTATGTACGACTATCTGGCGGGGGACGACGCGCTGCGGGCCGGTGACCTGACCCGCGCACTGACCGACCCCGAGTACGCCGCCGTGTTCCTCGCCTGCGGCGGCTACGGCTCGCAACGCACGCTGGAACTGGTCGACTGGAGCCGCATCGACCCCAACCGCCCGAAGGTCGTGGTCGGTTACTCGGACGTCACGGCGCTGCTGGAGGCGCTGGCCGTCAAACTGGGCTGGGTGTCGCTGTTCGGGCCGATGGTGGCCTGCGGCGGCTTCTGGGAGGGCCCGCAGGAGTACGACTTCACCGAGCTGATGAAGCTGCTCTACACGCCGTCCGGCGTCAAGGAGCTGAACTTCCCGGGCGCACGGACGCTGGTGCCCGGCGTCGCCGAGGGGCTGACGCTGGGCGGGACGGCCACCTTGATCGCGGCCAACCTCGGCACCGACACGTCGTATCCGGCCAGGGACGCGATCCTGTTCCTGGAGGACGTCGACGAACTGCCCTTCCGGATGGACCGGATCATCACCCAGATCCGGCGCGCCACGAGCTACCTCGACGGTGTGGCCGGGATCATCCTCGGTACGTTCACCGAGTGCGGGAACCCCGAGCACATCGACCGGATGCTGGCCGAGCGCTTCGGCGACCTCGGCGTGCCGGTGCTGGCCGGGGTGGACATCGGCCACAACACGCAGATGCAGACCTACCCGGTCGGAGTGCGGGCCCGGCTGGACGCCGACGGCGGGACACTGACCTTCCTCGACCAGCCACTCGCCGATCCGCGGGAGTGACCACAGGCCGAAGCGGCCGGGACGACGGGGCGGTTGAGCCC
>NZ_JACEGK010000832.1:0-2007 GCF_056859195.1 Streptomyces sp. NH27 | reverse complement strand
CGGTCCGGTCCGCTGCCGTCGCGGCCGCCGCACCTGGCACCGCGACCGCGCCCGGCACCGCGCCCGGACCCGATGTCGCGGCCGGCACGGGCAACGGCCCGTCCCCGTCGGGGCTTCCCGCGCCCCGGCGCGGCCGGCCCGCTCGCGGCGCTGACGACGTGGTGCTGCTGGGGGTGCGGCACCACGGACCCGGCTCGGCGCGCGCGGTGCGGGCCGCGCTGGACGCGTACCGTCCGGAGGCCGTGCTGATCGAGGGGCCGCCGGAGGCCGACGCGTTGACCGCGCTGGCCGCGGACCCGGCGATGCGGCCGCCGGTCGCGCTGCTCGCCCACGTGGCCGACGATCCGGCGCGCGCCGCGTTCTGGCCGTTCGCCGAGTTCTCCCCCGAATGGGTGGCGATGCGGTGGGCGGCCGAGGCGGGCGCCGCCGTACGGTTCATCGACCTACCGGCCGCGCACACCCTGGCCCTGCCCGCGGCCGAGCCGGCCGAGGACGCCCCCGCCGGGCCCGACGCCGGCTCCCGTCCCGACTCCGAAAACGCCCCCGACGCCGATTCCGACGTCAACTCCGAAGTCGCGGCCGTCCGGATCGACCCGCTGGCCGTGCTCGCCGGGACCGCGGGATACGACGACCCGGAGCGCTGGTGGGAGGACGCGGTCGAGCACCGGGGCGGCGGCGCGGACGACGCCGACCCGCTCGTGCCGTTCGCCGCGGTCGCCGAGGCGATGGCCGCGATCCGGGCGACGTACGGCGACGGCGGCGACCCGCGCGACCCGCTGCGCGAGGCACACATGCGGCTGCGGCTGCGCGAGGCCCGGCGGGCGTACGCGCGGACGGCCGTCGTGTGCGGCGCCTGGCACGTCCCGGCGCTCGCCGAGCCCGCCCCGGCCACCGCCGACCGGCAGCTGCTCAAGGGCTTGCCGAAGGCGAAGGTCGAGACGACATGGGTGCCGTGGACCCACCGCAGGCTCGCCCGGGCGGGCGGCTATGGCGCGGGGATCGACTCCCCGGGCTGGTACCAGCACCTGTTCACCGCGCCGGACCGCCCGGTCACCCGATGGATGACGAAAGTCGCCGGACTGCTGCGCGACGAGGACCTGCCGGTCTCCTCGGCCCACGTCATCGAGTCGGTGCGGCTGGCCGACACGCTCGCCGCGATGCGCGGCCGCCCGCTTGCCGGCCTCGGCGAGACGGTCGACGCGGTGCGGGCGGTGATGTGCGACGGCTCGGAGGTGCCGCTCGCGTTGATCCGCGACCGCCTCGTGGTCGGCGACGTGCTCGGCGAGGTCCCGCCGGACGCCCCCGCGGTGCCGCTCGCCCGCGACCTCGCCCGGGAGCAGCGCCGGCTGCGGCTGAAGCCGGAGGCGCTGGAGCGCGAACTCGACCTCGACCTGCGCAAGGACATCGACGCCGGTCGCAGCCGGCTGCTGCACCGGCTGCGGCTGCTGGGCATCGACTGGGGCGAGCCGAGCGCCGGGCGCGGCGGCAAGGGCACCTTCCGGGAGACCTGGAAGCTGCGCTGGGAGCCGGAGTTGGCGATCCGCGTGGCCGAGGCCGGGATCTGGGGCACCACGGTAGGGGCCGCGGCCGGCACCCGCGCGCAAGAGGTGGCGGTCGCCGCGCCGACGCTCGCCGACGTCACCTCGGTCGCCGAACTGTGCCTGCTGGCCGGGCTGTCCGACGCCCTGCCGACGGTGATGCGGGTGCTCGCCGACCGCGCCGCGCTGGACGCGGACGTCGCCCACCTGGCGGCGGCGCTGCCCGCGCTGGTTCGCGCGGTCCGGTACGGAGACGTCCGCGGCACCGACTCCGCCGCGCTCGCCCGGGTCGCGGCCGGGCTCGCCGAGCGGGTCCGGATCGGCTTCCCCCCGGCCTGCGTCAACCTCGACCAGGACGGCGCGGCCGCGCTGCGCACCCACCTGGACGAGGTCCACCGCGCCATCGCCCTGCTGCCGGAGCCCGAGTCCGCGGGGAAGGCCGAGCCTGCAGAGAGGGCCGAGCCTGCGG
>NZ_JACEGK010000831.1:0-2012 GCF_056859195.1 Streptomyces sp. NH27 | reverse complement strand
CGTCAGGGTCCGGGGTCAGCCCGAAGTCGCACTCGCCCGGTCCGATATACGCCCATGGCCCGACGTACGCCGAGCGTGTGATCCCTACCTTGGAGATATGGCCTCCACCACACTTCCCCCAGGTCCCACTGTCCACGGCGGCACCGCGATCGGCGCCCGCCCCGGCCACCCGCGACACCGCGTGGGCAACGCGTTGCGCGCGGTCAAGGTGTTCGTCACCACCGCCGTCGAGGTGGTCGTGCTCGGCGCCGAGAACAACCGCTACTGAGCAACGCGGCCGGGTACCGGGCCGCTCAGACGTCGTCCGCGTCCGCGGAGCCGGTGAGCAGGTCGTCCGCGTCCACGATGCGGTAGGCGTACCCCTGCTCCGCGAGGAACCGCTGGCGGTGGGCCGCGAAGTCCTGGTCGATCGTGTCGCGGGCCACCACGGAGTAGAAGCGCGCCTCATGGCCGTCGGCCTTCGGCCGCAGCACCCGGCCGAGCCGCTGCGCCTCCTCCTGGCGGGAGCCGAACGTCCCGGAGACCTGGATCGCGACCGTCGCCTCGGGCAGGTCGATGGAGAAGTTCGCCACCTTGGAGACGACCAGCACCGACAGCTCGCCCTGCCGGAACGCCTCGAAGAGCTTCTCGCGCTGCGCGTTCGTCGTCTCGCCCTTGATCACCGGCGCCTTCAGATGCTCGCCCAGCTCGTCGAGCTGGTCGATGTACTGCCCGATGACGAGGGTCTGCTGCCCCGCGTGCTTGGCCACCAGCGCCTCCGTGACCTTCCGCTTGGTCGCGGTGGTCGCGCAGTAGCGGTACTTCTCCTCGGTCTCCGCCGTCGCGTACGCCAGCCGCTCGGCCTCGGTGAGGTTGACCCGGACCTCCACGCAGTCGGCGGGCGCGATGTACCCCTGCGCCTCGATCTCCTTCCACGGCGCGTCGAACCGCTTCGGCCCGATCAGCGAGAACACGTCGGACTCGCGGCCGTCCTCGCGCACCAGCGTCGCGGTCAGGCCGAGCCGGCGGCGGGCCTGGAGATCGGCGGTGAACTTGAAGACCGGCGCGGGCAGCAGGTGCACCTCGTCGTAGACGATCAGCCCCCAGTCGCGGGAGTCGAACAGCTCCAGGTGCGAGTACACGCCCTTCCGCTTCGTGGTGAGCACCTGGTACGTGGCGATGGTGACCGGGCGGATCTCCTTGCGGGTGCCGCTGTACTCGCCGATCTCCTCCTCGGTGAGCGAGGTGCGCTTCACCAGTTCGTGCTTCCACTGGCGGGCCGAGACGGTGTTCGTCACCAGGATCAGCGTGGTGGCCTTCGCCTGCGCCATCGCGCCGGCCCCGACCAGGGTCTTGCCCGCGCCGCAGGGCAGCACGACCACGCCGGAGCCGCCGTGCCAGAAACCCTCCACAGCCTGCTTCTGGTACGGGCGCAGCGCCCAACTGCTCTCGTCCAGCTCGATCGGGTGCGCCTCGCCGTCGACGTACCCGGCGAAGTCCTCGGCCGGCCAGCCCAGCTTCAGCAGCACCTGCTTGATCTGGCCGCGCTCCGAGGGGTGCACGGCAACCGTGTCCGCGTCGATCCGGTCGCCGACCAGCGGCTGTACCCGCTTCGAGCGCAGGATCTCCTCCAGTACGGGGCGGTCGGTGGTGGTCAGCACCAGGCCGTGTGCCGGGTCCTTGCTCAGCCGCAGCCGCCCGTAGCGGTCCATCGTCTCGGCGACGTCGACCAGCAGCGCGTGCGGCACCGGGTACCGGGAGTACTCGACCAGCGCGTCCACCACCTGCTCGGCGTCGTGCCCGGCCGCCCGGGCGTTCCACAGGCCCAGCGGCGTCAGCCGGTAGGTGTGGATGTGCTCGGGGGCACGCTCCAGTTCGGCGAACGGGGCGATCGCACGGCGGCAGGCGTCCGCCTGCTCGTGGTCGACCTCCAGGAGGAGCGTTTTGTCGCTCTGGACGATCAAGCAGGACAACGGGGCCTCCGACGGCTGGCGGGCGAACAGACAACTGTACTTCGCCGCGCGGGTTCGGTC
>NZ_JACEGK010000830.1:0-2015 GCF_056859195.1 Streptomyces sp. NH27 | reverse complement strand
CGGCGAGCACGCCGCCCGTGGCGACCGCGGTGAGCAGGCCCTTCTTCGTGACCTGACGCATGGATTCGTTCCCTACCTTCGCTTGCGACTCTTCACCGGAGCGGTAGGGAACATCCATGCCCCGCACCTCCCCCGGAAATGGCGAGCGGCCCCGGAGCGCCGCGAGGCGTCCGGGGCCGGCCTCCCCCACGCCGTCGGGCATGGGAGGGTTCCCGAATCGCGGCCGCGTGACGGCCGCGGAGGGTACTAGCTGTTGACGCAGGTGTTCCCGAAGGTGGGGTTGAGCAGCCCGATCACGTTGATGCTGTTGCCGCACAGGTTGACCGGCACGTGCACCGGGACCTGGACCACGTTGCCCGACAGCACGCCGGGGGAATGCACGGCGGCACCCTGCGCGCCGGCGTCGGCGACAGCCAGACCCGCGCCCGCGAGCACCAGACCGCCGGTGGCAGCCGCAGTGGCTACGACCTTCTTGAGCATTGCTTCCTCCTGGATGGGACCAATGTGGCCCCCAAGCCGCGGACCACACCCGTCGTAACGACGCGGAGGAAACAGAGCTACGAATAAACCGGATCATTCACTCGTACTGACGACCCGGGTCACCGTGGCAGGTACAGACGAGCGAGCGTTCGACCGTCGTACGGCCGCGGGCGGTTGGCGTACGGGGGCCGCGACCATCGGCCGCCCGCGCGCTGTCCGTTACCGCTGCTCGCTGCTCGCTCAGCAGTTGTCGCTCAGCAGTTGTCGATGAAGTGGTCCAACACCCGCACCCCGAACTTCAGTCCGTCGGTCGGCACCCGCTCGTCCACGCCGTGGAACATCCCGGCGAAGTCCAGCTCGGGCGGCAGTTGCAGCGGCGCGAAGCCGAAGCAGCGGATGCCCAGGTCGGAGAAGGACTTGGCGTCGGTGCCGCCGGAGAGCATGTACGGCACGGTGTGGGAGATCGGGTCCTCCGCCTTCAACGCGGCCCGCATCGCGTCGACCAGCGAGCCGTCGAAGTCGGTCTCCAGCGCCTTGTCGGAGTGGAGCGTCTCGCGCTTCACCCGGGGGCCGAGCACCCGGTCGAGGTCGGCGAGGAACTCCTCCTCGTATCCGGGCAGGAAGCGCCCGTCCACGTGGGCGGTGGCCTGGCCGGGGATGACGTTCACCTTATAGCCGGCGCCGAGCATGGTCGGGGCGGCGGTGTTGCGCAGGGTGGTGCCGATCATCCGGGCGATCCCGCCGAGCCGGGCGAGGGTCTCGTCCATGTCCTCCGGGTCGAGTTCGACCCCGAACGCGTCGGACAGCTCGTCGAGGAAGCCGCGCACCGACTTGGTCAGCCGCACCGGGAACTGGTGCCGCCCCAGCCGCCCGACCGCCTCGCACAGCTCGGTGATCGCGTTGTCCTTGTTGGTCATCGAGCCGTGGCCGGCGGTGCCGTCCACGGTGAGCCGCATCCAGTGCATGCCCTTCTCGGCGGTCTCCACCAGGTACAGCCGCAGGTTCTCGTTGACGGTGAACGAGAAGCCGCCGACCTCGCCGATCGCCTCGGTGACGCCCTCGAAGAGCCCGGCGTGGTTGTCCACCAGGTGCCGGGCGCCGTAGGTGCCGCCGGCCTCCTCGTCGGCGAGGAACGCCAGCACGATGTCGCGCGGCGGCTTGCGCCCGCTGCGCACCCGGTCGCGGATGACCGCGAGGGTCATCGCGTCCATGTCCTTCATGTCGACCGCGCCGCGGCCCCACACACAGCCGTCGACCACCTCGCCGCCGAAGGGGTGCTGGCTCCAGTCGTCGGCGTTCGCCGGGACCACGTCGGTGTGGCCGTGGATGAGCAGCCCGGGCCGGCTGCGGTCCTCGCCCTCGATCCGCACCACCGTGGACGCCCGGCCCGGGTGCGACTCGAAGATCTCCGGCGCGAGGCCCACCTCGGCCAGCTTCTCCGCCACGTACTCGGCGGCGGCGCGCTCCCCCGGGCCCGAGTGGTCGCCGTAGTTGCTCGTGTCGATCCGGATCAGCTCGGCGCACAGGTCGACGAC
>NZ_JACEGK010000829.1:0-2016 GCF_056859195.1 Streptomyces sp. NH27 | reverse complement strand
GGGGTCAGGGGCACCCTAAAAAGCAAGGGCGTCCAGGACCCGGTCCACGTCGGCAGACGTGTTGTGCAGGTGCAGCGCGAAGCGAATCGCGCCGAGGGGCGCGGAGAAGCGGATGCCGGCCGCGGAAAGACGGCCCGGGTAGGAGGAGGGCGCCCCCGGCACGGAGACGATCGCCGAGTCCCCCGGCACCGCGGGGTGCCCGAGGGCGGCGAGCCCCTCGCGCAGGCGCGCGGCGAGCGCGAGGTCGTGGGCGTACACGGCATCGACACCCAGCTCGGCGAGGAACGACAGGGACGCGGCGGCGCCGACGAACGGCAGGTAGGCCGGGCGGGCGTCGAAGGCGTGGGCGGCGGGCGCGAACCGCTCGATCGGGCCGTAGGTGTTCGCCCAGCGGTCCGCCGCGGCGTACCACCCGGCGGAGCCGGCGGACAGGGCGCGCTCCGCCCCTTCCCGCACCGTGAGGAAGCAGGCCCCGTGCGGGCTGACCAGCCACTTGTAGCCGTGGGCCACCACGAAGTCGTAGTCGTCGGCGCACAGCGGCAGCCACCCCACCGACTGCGTGCCGTCGATGAGCACGCGCGCCCCGGCCGCCGTCGCGGCCGAGCGGATCGCCGCGAGGTCCGCCACCCGGCCGTCCGCGGACTGCGCGCCGCTGACGGCGACCAGCGCGGTGGAGGGCCGGACCGCGTCGGCGATCCCTTCCAGCGACACCAGATTCAGCTTCAGGTCCCCGCGGGCCGCGAAGGGGTGCACCAGCGAACTGAAGTCCCCTTCGAAGGCGACCACTTCCGCCCCGGCGGGCAGGGCGGCGGCGACCAGGCCGACCGTCTCGGCGACGGTACTGGCCAGCGCCACCCGCTCGACGGCGACACCGACCAGCCGTGCGTACGCGGCCCGCGCGGCGGCCACCGCGGCCTCGTACCCGTCGAGGTCGGGGCGGCCGGCCGCCCCCGCGTCGATCGCGGCCCGCAGCGCGGCGGCGGTGCGGGCCGGCGGCAGTCCGTGGCTGGCGGTGTTGAGGTACCCGGGGGCGATGCCGGCGTACTCGGAGCTGACGATTTCCTGGAAACGGGAGGCGTCGGTATCCATGGCTCCTGAGCCTGACGGCTCACCGTCCCAAAGTCCATCAACGATGTCTGTCGTGTGAACCCAAGCTCCGCTTATGGTTATGGGGTGATCGAAGCACGACATCTGCGGGTACTGCGCGCGGTGGCCCGTACCGGTTCCTTCTCTGCCGCCGCCCGCGAGCTGGGCTGCACCCAGCCGGCGGTGAGCCAGCAGATGAAGGCGCTGGAGGGTGCGGCGGGTACGCCGCTGCTGGTCCGCGGCGCCCGCGAGATGCGGCTGACGGAGGCCGGCGAGGTGCTGGTGCGGCATGCGGCGGGCATCCTCGCCGGGCTGACCGCGGCCGAGGAGGAGGTCGCGGCGATCGCCGGGCTGCGGGCCGGACGGGTCCGGCTCGCCTCCTTCCCGTCGGGCAGTTCCACGCTCGTGCCGACCGCGGTGGCCGATCTGCGTGCCCGCCATCCGGACACCCGCGTCTCGCTGGTCGAGGCGGAGCCGCCCCGGTCGGTGGAGATGCTGCGGGCCGGCGACTGCGACATCACTCTCGCGTTCCGCTACGTGGACCTGCCGACCCCGGCCGAGGAGTCCTGGTCGGACCTGGTGGTGCGCCCGCTGCTCACCGACCGGCTGGTCGGTCTGGTCCCCGAGGGGCACCGGCTGGCCGGGGCGGGGGCGGATACGGGTGCCGGCGCGGGCCCGCACGGCTCACCCGCGGGCGGTCCGCCCGTGCCGTACGCCGAGCTGGCCGCCGAGCAGTGGATCGCCGGCTGCCCGCGCTGCCGCCGGCATCTGGTCGAGGTCTGCGAGCGGGCCGGCTACACCCCCCGGATCGACTTCGCCACCGACGACTACCCCGCGGTGGTCGGCCTGGTCGCCGCCGGTCTGGGCGTGGCGGTGCTGCCCGAACTCGCCCTTGCGGCGGTGCGGACCGACGGGGTGGCCGTACTGGAG
>NZ_JACEGK010000828.1:0-2039 GCF_056859195.1 Streptomyces sp. NH27 | reverse complement strand
CATCCGACGGCTCCACCGCGCGCTCGATGAGATCGAGCCCACTCCCGTACGTGATGAGGTCATCCATCACCCGGCCCGCACTCGGACTGAGCATGGACAACCCGAGCAACCGCCCCGCCGCACTCGAACTCGTGATCACCGCGTCCGCCCCGGACTGCCTCAGCAGCGGCGCGTTCTCCTCCTCCCGCACGGACGCGACGATCCGCGCCGTACCGTTGAGTTGCCGCGCCGTGAGGGTGACCAGCACCGCCGTGTCGTCGCGCTGCGCGGCGATCACGATCTGCCGGGCCCGCCCCACCTCCGCCCGCAGCAGCACGTCGTTGCGGGTCGCGTCCCCGCTGACCGCCACGAACCCCTCGTCGGCCGCGGCCTGCACCACCTTCGGCACCGGGTCCACCACCACGATCCGGTCCTTCGGCACCCCCCGCCCGATCAGCGTCTGCGCGGCGGACCGCCCCTTCGTCCCGAACCCGACGATCACCACATGGTCGTGCAAGGCGCTCCTCCAGCGCTTGAGCCGGTACTGCTCCCGGGTGCGCTCGGTCAGCACCTCCAGGGTGGTACCGACCAGGATGATCAGGAAGACCACCCGCAGCGGCGTCACCAGCAGCGTATTGGTCAGCCGCGCCCCGGTGCTGTACGGGACGATGTCGCCGTATCCGGTCGTGGACAGGGTCACCGTCGCGTAGTAGAGCGCGTCGAGAAACGACACCGTGCCGTTGGCGCTGTCGTGGTAGCCGCCGCGGTCGGCGTAGACGATGAGCACGGTGATCATGAGCACCAGCAGCGCGAGCAGCACCCGGCGGATCACCTGCTTGAGCGGGCCGGTCGCCGGGCGCGGGAAGAGCACCCGGTAGGCGGTGCCGGTGGTGCCGGACGGACCCGACCCGCCGCGGTCCGGCGAGTCGGGGAAGTCGGGCGAGTCCGGGGAGTCCGGGGAGTCGTCAGCGGTGGACGGCGGGTACGGCGCCGGGTCGGCGTCCGCACCGCGGCGGGGGACACGAGGCAGTCTCAACGCGCGCTCCCCCAGGCCGAACCGGGCATCCCAATGTCCAGCACCTTGACCTCCTCGCCTGCCTTCGCCCCACCCGGCGGGACCACCGCCATCCCGTGGGCGGCGGCCAGCCCGCGCAGCATCGCCGATCCGGTGTGGTGCAGCGGCCGGGCGGCCGCGTGCGCGTCGAACACGACCGGCACCAGCCGGGTGTCCTCGGGGTGCCCGCCGATGTCCTCGGTGAGCGGCGCGGTGTACGACGCCGGGGCGGGGTGACCGCCGAGCGTACGCAGCAAGGGCGCGACGAGCGTCAGCACACCGGCGACCGCGGCGAGCGGATTGCCCGGCAGCCCGACGAAGTAGCTCCTCCTGGGCGGCGGTTCGGCCCCCGATGCGGCTTCCGGTCGTCGCGGCGGGACGAAACCCCTCGGCCCGGCCGGCTCCGCGGGGCGCGGCACCTCGTACGGTCCGCACGGGAAATCCGCGAACAGCATCGGATGCCCCGGCCGCACCGTCACCCCGTCCACGCGCAGCCGCGCGCCGACCCGTACCAGCGCGCCGTGCACATGGTCGCGCGGGCCGCTCGCGGTACCGCCGGTGGTGACCACCAGGTCGGCGCCCCGGGTCGCGACGGCGTCGGCGACGGCCGCCCGCAACGCCTCCGCGTCGTCCGGCAGCGGGCGCACCGCGACCACGTCCGCGCCCAGCGCGCGCAGCCACGGCGGCAGCATCGGGCCCAGCGCGTCCCGGACCCGGCCCTTCCCCGGCTGCCCTCTGGCGAGCAACTCATCGCCGAGAACGAGCACTTCGACCCTCGGCCGGGCCACGACCGCCAGCTCGTCGTATCCGGACGCCGCCGCCAGGCCCAGCACCGCGGGCGTCACGGTCGTGCCCGAGGGCAACAACTCCTCACCCGCACGGCACTCCTGGCCGCGCCTGCGCACCTCCTGACCGGATGCGGGAGCCGGGTGCGGCGCGGACACCCGCAACCACGCGCCGTCCGGCCGCAGTTCGGTCGCGCCGTGCTCGTCGCGCAGCACTGCCG
>NZ_JACEGK010000827.1:0-2039 GCF_056859195.1 Streptomyces sp. NH27 | reverse complement strand
CCCCCGGCCACCCGACCACGAAAGGACGCCGACCGATGGCGATCCGCGTCATGCTCGTCGACGATCAGGCGCTGCTGCGCACAGGCTTCCGGATGGTGCTCGCCGCCCAGCCGGACATGGAGGTCGTGGCCGAGGCCGGCGACGGCGTCGAGGCGCTGGAGGTGCTGCGGCACACCCGGGTCGACGTGGTGCTGATGGACGTGCGGATGCCCCGGATGGACGGCGTGGAGGCCACCCGCCGGATCTGCGGCGGCGACCGCCACACGGACCGCGGCGTGGCCCGCGACGTGGCCCGCGCCGGGGCAGGCGCGCCCCGGGTGCTGATCCTGACCACCTTCGACCTCGACGAGTACGCCTTCACCGCGCTCAAGGCGGGCGCCAGCGGCTTCATGCTCAAGGACGTGCCGCCGGACGAACTGCTCACCGCGATCCGCGCGGTACACAGCGGGGACGCGGTGGTCGCCCCGAGCACCACCCGCCGGCTGCTGGACCGTTTCACCCCGATGCTGCCCAACTCGGCGGAGCCCGCCGGCCACACCGGGATCGACCGGCTCACCGAGCGTGAGCGCGAGGTGCTGCTGCTGGTCGCCCAGGGCCTGTCCAACGGCGAGATCGCCAAGAAGCTGGTGCTGTCCGAGGCGACGGTCAAGACACATGTCGGCCGCATCCTCACCAAGCTCGAACTGCGCGACCGGGTACAGGCGGTGGTGCTCGCCTACGAGTCCGGCCTGGTGCGCGCGGGAGGCGGCCCCGGGCAGTGATCTTCCGGTGAAGGTCGGGAACAACGTGGCTGCACGGGGGCGTTCCCAGGGAAGAATGCACTCAGGTCAACAGCAGGCAATACCCGACCAGGCACGGACCGACCGCCGGCGCCGCGCCCGAAGCATCTCGGCGCGGTGGCCGACCAGCTAGGGGGAGCACCACATGCGCGCCATCGTCATCGAGGAATTCGGCGGACCCGAGGTACTCACCCTCGCCGACGTGCCCGAACCACGTCCCGGACCTGGCCAGATAGCCATCGAGGTCGCCTACGCCGGCGTCAACTTCGCCGACATACTGGCCCGTTCCGTCGGCTACCGGGTAGCGGAACTGCCCTTCCGTCCCGGCCTCGAAGTCTCCGGCCTGGTCCGCGAAGTCGGCGACGGGGTCAGTGACTTCACCCCCGGCCAGGAGGTGGCCGCGTTCCTCGACGGGGGCGGCTATGCCGACGTGGTCGTCGCGCCCGCCTCCGCCGTCTTCGTCGTCCCCGATGGCGTCGACCTGCGCACCGCCGCCACCCTGCCCAGCGTGCTGCCGACCGCGTACGGCCTGCTGCACGAAGTGGCCAGGCTCCGCGAGGGCGACACCGTCCTGGTGCAGGGCGCGGCCGGCGGGGTCGGCACCGTCACCGGCCAACTCGCCCGGGCCGGCGGCGCCAGCGCGGTCTACGGGGTCGTCTCCAGCCTGGAGAAGGCCGAGCACGCCCTCAAGTCCGGTTACGACCAGGTGTTCACGACCGACACCTTCGACCAGGAGGTGCTGGCGGCGACCGGCGGCCGCGGCGTGGACATCGCCCTCGACTCGGTCGGCGGTGAAACCTTTCGGCGTACGAAGGCGGTGGTCGCGCGGTTCGGCCGGCTGATCTCCTTCGGCAACGCCGGGGGCGACGAACCGTGGCAGATCGGCCCTGCCGACGTCATGCCGACCGCCCTCACGGTGGGCGGCTTCTCCATCCTCGGGCTGGCCGCCGCCGATCCGGCGCTGCTGCGCGTGATAGCCGACCGGGCGTTCCACACCGTCACCGAGGGCGGGGTGGAGTTGCCGGTCAGCGCGGAGTTCGGCCTGGCGGACGTGGCGCAGGCGCATGTGCTGGTCGAGTCGCGGACCAGCACCGGCAAGTTGCTGATCCGGGTGGCCGACTGATCGCGCGGCCGACGTCGCCGGCCGGCTCGGCCGACCGACCTGGGGGACCCCGGGCCGGACCGTACGGACACGGGGGTCGTACGGCCCGGGGTCCGGCTTACGACCTGGGGGGTAGTAGGGAGCGGACTCCCTACTAC
>NZ_JACEGK010000826.1:0-2049 GCF_056859195.1 Streptomyces sp. NH27 | reverse complement strand
CGGCGTGCGGCCGCGACCTCGACCGCGACCGGGGGCACCCCGAGCCGCCGCAAGCCCAAGCAGCGTAAGAACAGGACGATGCTGTGGACGGCCGGCACCATCGGCCTCGCGGTCATCGCCGGCGGTGTCGGCGGCTACGCCGCCTTCCACCACTCCGGCACCGTGGTCCACGCCGTGGACGTCGGCAACGCGGGCAGCGCGGCCTTCTCCACCACCGGCCAGATGAACGTACTGATGCTGGGCACCGACAGCCGGGCCGGCCTCGGCCACGAGCACGGCACCCCGGCCGCGACCGGGCAGGCCGACACCGCGGTGCTGCTGCACCTGTCGGCCGACCGCAGCAACGCCACCGCGGTGAGCATCCCGCCCAACCTGGTCACCGATGTGCCCGAGTGCCCGGTGGGCGACACCGTGGTGAAGGGCGCGAGCGGGCAGCAGTTCTCGACGGTGCTCGCCGGGCGCGACCCCGGCTGCGCGATGCGGCTGGTCACGCAGCTCACCGGGGTGCGGGTGGACCACTTCCTGATGGTGGACTTCGCAGCGGTGCAGAAGCTGACCACGGCGCTCGGCGGCGTGGAGATGTGCCTCAAGGAACCGCTGCGCGACCCGGCGTCCGGTCTGTCGCTGGGCGCGGGCAAGCAGAAGGTGGCGGGCGCGCAGGCGATGGCGCTGGTGCGGGCCGAGAAGGAGTTGCCCGGCTCGTCGGGCGTGCCCGCCGGCAGTGATCTGGCCCGGGTGCAGGTGCAGGAGCAGTTCCTGGCCGCGCTGTTCCGTACCGCCACCTCGGGCGCGACCCTGACCGATCCGAAGAAACTCACGGCGTTGGCCACCACGGCCGCGCGCGTGCTGACCGTGGACACCCCGATCGGCAGCGTCAGCGCACTGGACGACCTGGCGAGGGAGTTCGGCAAGGTCGACCGGAAGCACTTCACGTTCGCCGAGTTGCCGGTGAAGGACGATCCGGCCGACAGCACGCACCGCACGGTCGTCCTCGACCAGGCGAAGTCGACGCAGCTCTTCGACGTGGTCAAGCAGGACATCTCGCTGTCGCGCGGCCCGGTCGGGACCGACCCCAAGCTGGTCGGCCCCAAGGCCACCCCGCACGACACGCGCGTGACCGTGTACAACGGCACCGGCTCCTTCGGCGCGTCCCAGGACGTGCTCCTCTGGCTGCAGAACGACAAGGGCGTCAACCGCTCCGCCAACGGCGGCGACTCCTCGCAGCACCCCGCGAAGACGACCCTGCGGTACGCCCCGAACCAGGCCGACCAGGCCCGCTCGCTGGCCGCGATGATGGGCCTGCCCGCCTCGGCCCTGATCGAGGGCACCAAGGACGTGCCGCCGCTCACGTACATGTCGCTCACCCTGGGCGCGGACTACAGCAAACCGGGCACGCCGATCGCGCTGCCCACCACGCCGCCCAAGGGCCTGAAGTCGATCACCGCGGACGACACCTCCTGCGTGGGATAGATCACACTCCCGAATGTCCGGCGATCACCCATGTGTCCGGTCCCGAGACCTCGTTGACGGCGACGGGGCGGGCCGGCGGGGATTTCGGGTGCCCGGAGCCCGTGAGATATGGGGCGCTGGTGTGAAAGCATCACCCGACATCGGCAGCGCTACGCTGACCGTCGGCGTCGGCCGCGAGGGCGCGGTCCGGCCGGTGGTAGGGGATGTGCGGTGCCCGCGGTACGCGAAGTGCCCGCCGGTTCACACCCGGTGGGCGCGCACGGTGTGTACGGTGCGTCACGCGCGCGGCTGCCCGGGGGGACCAGGCGGCACATCGCACGCCGTGGTGGGTCACAGCAAGTCACAGGTGCCGGGTGCAACTATGGCCGGTACCTGACCGTCTGACACAGGGACGGTCTGAGAAGACGGTCTGAAAAGCAGACGCGAAGACAGGATGACGGCTGGCACAGCCGGACCGGTGACAGTGGAGGAGCCCGTATGCGCGACGGCAGGGCGGGAGGGCCCGGATACGGCGCCGCTTCCAACCCCGGCGGCCCGGACTGGGATCAGGGCTCCTATCACGACGGCTACCAGCAGGAC
>NZ_JACEGK010000825.1:0-2060 GCF_056859195.1 Streptomyces sp. NH27 | reverse complement strand
TCCCGCACGGCGGCCACGCCCTCCCCTCCGGCCGCGAGAGCGAGGTGCTGCGCGCGCTGTACGTACGGGTCGCCGAACGGCTCGTCGCCGAACGGCGGTTGGTGCACTACGTCGACGTGCCGGCCGGTGAGGTCGGCACCACGCCCTGGTCCGACCTCGGCTTCGGCCGGGAACGGGTGTACGGGCTGATGGCGGTCAAGGCGCGCGGGCGGCAGCCGCGCGGGGTCGAAGGGCTCAACATCCGCCGGGCCGGCCCCGGCGATCTGCCGCAGATCGGCCGGATGGTCGCGGAGTCCGCCCGGCGGCAGCGGGGCACCGCGACCTTCCAGCCGCAGCCGGAGGCCGCGCTCGCGGCACTGCGCGTGCACTACGCCGGCACGCTCTCGGACTCCCGCTGCGGCGCCTGGATCGCCTCCCGGCGCGGCGAGGAGATCGGCATGGTGCTGCTGGTGCCCGCGCAACCCGACCCGGTCGTGCCCGCGTCCTGCGTCGAACTCGCCGAGGCGTACGTCGAGCCCGCGTACCGCGGGGAGGGGATCAGCCGGGTGCTCCTCGCGACCGCGCTCGCCTGGGCGTACGACGCCGGGCACCGCTACATGTTCGCGCAGTGGCCCTCCGCGTCGCCGCTCGCCGCCGGGCACTTCCCCGCGATCGGCTTCCGCCCGGTCGCCTACCGCCTCTCCCGCACCCTCGACCATCGCCTCACCGGCGCCCCCGGCACGTTCTGAGAGGTGCTCCCGGCGAAGCCGGGGGGAGTACCCCCAGCGCCCCTTGGAATGTGCGGCTCCTTCCGCCAAGGGCACGCGCCCCTGTAGGTACGCGGCGGTGGGCAAAAACCGTACAGATCAGGGCAATTCGCGTGCGTGTGAGCGGGATCACCGGATGGGTACGGTCCGTGGTCGGCGGGGGTACGGAACGTTGTGGCGGAGGGGGGATCGTCATGGACGGTGGCGACCGGCGTACCCGAAGTGAGAACCGCATAACGGACATCCGGGAGTGCGGCCACATACGGTGACGACCGCGCCCGGGGGAGGGAACGCGCCGTTTGCCCGCGCGGAGCGGCGTCCCCTACGTTCCGTCTCGTGCGGGGCAACCCGCTTCCCATCCGCCGGGCGGACCGCCGAGTCCTGCCACCGCCCGCCGCGCGGATCATCCGAGCACCGACATGGCAGGAGCGGGGGACCCAGGTAAGCCGCCGCCCGAGCCGACCGCCGCACCGCCGGCAGTCGCGCACCCGGGCGGCTCGGGGTGAAGCCGCATCCGCGGCCGGGCATCTCCTGCCCGAACCCGACAGCTCACCTCGCAGGCGTAGGAGAGGAAATCCCCCATGCCCGCACTCAGCCGGCACCGCAAGCCCAAGGCCCGCAACGGCCGCCGCCTCACCCGTCTGTACGTGGCCGCCGGAGCCGGCGGCGCCGCGCTCGTGCTGCCGCTGCTCGCCGCGACCCACGCCGGCGCGGCCACCCCGGCGACGAGCACGACCGCTGCCTCGGCCACGTACAAGGTCGTCACCGGCGACACCCTCATCAAGATCGCCGCCTCGCAGCACGTCACCGGCGGCTGGCAGCAGCTCTACCAGGACAACAAGGCCGTCATCGGGTCCAACCCCAGCCTGATCCGGCCCGGCACCGTACTGACCCTCGACGCCGCGAAGGCCGCGCCGCAGGCGAAGACCGCGACCACGACCGGCACCGCGTCCACCACCGCCGCCACGACCACCGCCGGTACCGGCTGGATGAAGCCGGTCGGCGACGCGGCCATCGGCACCGGCTACAAGACGTCGGGCTCGCTGTGGTCCAGCGGTTCGCACACCGGCGTGGACTTCCTCGTCGGCTCCGGCACCCCGGTGCACGTCGTCGCCGCGGGCACCGTCGTGTCGGCCGGCTGGGACGGCGCGTACGGCAACGACGTGATCGTGCGCCACGCCGATGGCAAGTACACCCTGTACGGCCACCTGTCGCAGGCGCTGGTCTCCGCGGGCCAGACCGTCACCGAGGGCCAGCAGATCGGCGTCTCGGGCGCGACCGGCAACGTGACCGGGCCGCACCTGCACTTCGAGG
>NZ_JACEGK010000824.1:0-2063 GCF_056859195.1 Streptomyces sp. NH27 | reverse complement strand
GAGCTGCACGAACTGGGCGCGCACGACGTGGTGGTGATCGTCGAGGGACCCGGCGGCTACATCTCGCCGAGCAGCTACCGCGCCGGACCGTACGTGCCGACCTGGAACTTCGTCGTCGCGCACCTGCACGGCCGGCCCACCGTACTGGAGGGCGCGGAGGGCTACCGGGTGCTGGAGCGCACCGTGGAGCACTTCGAGGCCGACCGGCCGGAGCCGTGGCGGCTGGACGGCGTGGCGGACTACGCGCGGAAGATCGCCCCGCACACCACGGCCTTCCGGCTGCGACCCGGCCGGGTGGTCGGCAAGCACAAACTCGGCCAGGACAAGCCGTACGAGGTCGCGCGGCGGGTGGTCGAGGCCCTGGACGACAGCGGCCCGCACGGCAACCCGGCCCTGGCCGCGGCGATGCGTCGGGTGCTGGTGCCCGGTGACTGACCCGCAGACCGCCACCGGGCCGGCCGCGGGGCAGGCCGCCCGCGTGCTGCTGCGCAATGTCCGGCTCGGCTCCGGCGGACCGCTCGCGCACCTGATGATCGACGGCGGCCGGATCGCCGCCATCACCCCCGACGCCCCCGACGCCGAAGCCCTGGCGCGGACCGCGGGCGAGGTGGTGGACGCCGCCGGACGCACCGTGCTGCCGGGGCTGTGGGACGCGCATGTGCACATGGTGCAGTGGGCCAGCGCGCGGCGCCGGGTCGACCTGTCGGGCGCCGCGTCCGCCGCCGCGGCGGCCCGGACGATGGCCGAGGCCGCACAGGCCGCACAGGCCGCACAGGCCGGGCAACGCGCACGGGACGAGCCGCTGATCGGTTTCGGCTTCCGCGACGGGCTGTGGCCCGACCTCCCGGCGCCCGCCCTGCTCGCCTGGTCCGACGACTCGGGCCAGGCCGTCGCCCTGGTCAGCAACGACCTGCACACCGCCTGGCTCAACCAGGCCGCGCTGCACCGCCTCGGCGTGCACGGCCACCCGACCGGGGTGTTGCGCGAGGCGGACTGCCTGGACGCGGTGGCCCGGCTCAGCGCGGCCGATCCGGCGGTCGTCGACCGCTGGGTCGCCGACGCGGTCCGGGCGGCGGCAGCGCGCGGCGTGGTCGGCCTGCTGGACTTCGAGTACGCCGACAACATCGCCGACTGGACCCGCAGGGCCGGCCGGCAGCCGCTGGACATCCGGGTCGCCTGCGCCGTCTACCCGGCCTACCTGGACCAGGCCATAGCCCTCGGCCTGCGCACCGGCGACCGGCTGCCGGGCACCGGCGGCCTGGTACGGATGGGGCCGCTCAAGCTCTTCGTCGACGGCTCGCTCAACACCCGTACCGCGCTGTGCAACGAGCCCTACCCGGGGGTGACCGCGTCCGGGCAGGAGTACGGCATCCTCCAGACGGAACCGGCCGAGTTGCAGCGGCTGATGGCGTACGCGGCACGGCACGGCATCCACAGTGCCGTGCACGCCATCGGCGACCGTGCCAACACCATCGCGCTGGACGCCTTCGAGAACGTCGGCTGCCCCGGCCGGATCGAGCACGCCCAGTTGATCGACCGGGCCGACCTGCCCCGCTTCGCCCGGCCGGGGCTCGTCCTCGGTGTCCAGCCCGCGCACGCCGCGGACGACCGCGACATCGCCGACCGCCACTGGGCCGGCCGCACCGAGCGGTCGTTCGCCTACGCCGATCTCGCGCGGGCCGGGGCGCGGTTGCAGATCGGCTCGGACGCGCCGGTCTCGCCGCTCGACCCGTGGCCGGGCATCGCCGCGGCGGTGCACCGCACCGGCGCGGACGGGCGGCCCGAGTGGCACCCCGAGCAGGCGATCGGGATGCCCGACGCGCTCGCCGCCGCGGCGGCCGGCCGCCGCACGCTGCGCGTCGGTGACCGCGCCGACCTCGTGGTCACCGAGTGCGACCCGGCCCGGTCGGCCCCGCACGACCTGCCCGGCATGCCGGTCTTCTGCACGCTGCTCGCGGGACGGTTCACCCACCGGGCCGATCAGGAGCCGCTGTTGGTGCCAGCCGGGTAGCGTCCGGGCGGGAACATGCGGCACGAACGGCCGCCCGGTGGCATCCACCGGG
>NZ_JACEGK010000823.1:0-2074 GCF_056859195.1 Streptomyces sp. NH27 | reverse complement strand
AATGGTCCACCTGGCGACGCCACCACCAGGCCCGCTCCCGCTGGCACCACTACAAGCGCCGCCTGGCCACCCATACCTGACCCCGCGCCTCGACCACCCGTCAGATCACGAAGTGCGACTGGAGTACTGGGGTCGAAGACAGGGACCAGGTTCGTGGTGTCGGAGAGTTGTACTGCGGTTCCAAAACCCATGATGGGCCTTCCTCGCTCAGTGGTGGAGATCGGGACTTGCCCTGTCCCGAGTCGGTTTGCCTCGGCGGCTGGTGATGGTTGTGGTGAGACGGCTGCCATCGTCAGGCCCCGGATGCGATTCCGGGACGACCCCTTTCGTGAGGGGTTTCGGCTTGTCTCAGAACCCTTGCGAACCGAGGAATGTATCGACTTCCCGCAAGGCGAGGAACAGATGGCCCTTGCGTCCATCCTCGTCTTGGGCGTTGAAGTCGTGCTCTTCGTCAGCCCAATTGGAGTCGACGATGTTGCGCATCGAGGAGAGGGCGCCTGAAGCCGACGACTCCGGAAGTCGGGGTTCTTCTTGTGTGGGAGAGGCGGAGTCCTGTGCCGGACTCATCGGCGGGTGCCCACCCGGCGAACCACGAACTCGGAGAAGGTCTCGCCGAGGCCGATGTGAAATTCATCCCTTTCCCCGGGGCCAAGGCGCCTGAACGAATTCTCCATCCATTCGCGACAAGCCTCCAGTTCCAATTCCTCGCACTCGTCCGACGGCTCACCATCGGGGCACTCGTGGCCGTCGTTCCAGGTTTCGTGTGCCGAGCCGAATTCCTCCATGCCGGAGAAACGGGAACCCTTCCCGGAGTCACGCAACAGGCCAGTCGCCATTTCGGAAATCCTCCGCTCGTCGGAGGTGCTGTAGGACCTGTGCAAAGTGCACCGAAAGCGCTTTTTTGCCTTGGGGCTCTTTGTCTTCACGAAGGTACGGATGGTCACCACATACATCAGGCAACTCATTTCCGTCGGCCGTGTGCCGACTGTGGTGGAGTCTCGGGGTCTTGCCCTGACCCCTTCTGACATATGTAAATCTATCGATCTGGGTTGGGTTGAGTCAACACGTTGATGGAAAGTCTCGGACTTGAGATCAAATTGATTGCGGTGCCCATCGGGATTTAGGGGGGATGGGTGCGGCCGGTGTGCGGCGGTCGCCCTGCACGGGTCTTGGCCGTAGGAGATGCCCCTGGCCCTTACCGGCGAAAAGAGATTGTGGGGGATCGTCGGGCGGAGTGCAGGGGAGGGCGCGGACTTTGTCTGGAGCGACGCAGGAGCGCAAGAGAAAGTCCGCGGCCGACGTTGCGCGCAGCCCGCCGCGATCCACCAGAATCGATAGCCGGGAAGGGAAAACCCCCGCACCCGGCAGTTCGGATGCGGGGGATTCCGGCTGAACCGGATTTTCTAGCGATGCGGGGAGGAGCGGTTTCCTCGGTCGGCATACCCGGGGCGGGTGGTGTCATACCAGAGGAACCAGTTGGCTACTTCTTCCGCATCGCGCTTTCCATCGCGGACGACGGGCGGGAAGGGCTTCTCGTGGTGGCTGGCGTAGGAATTTGCGAGCTGGCTGATGGCTGCCGGTGTGACATCTCTCTTGCGGGCGATGTCGGCCAGGCGCCAGCGCTCGCCCCGCTCGTGGGTGAGGCGGCTGACTGTCGCGGGCAGGCGGGGGCCTGATCGCTTCTTCGCGCCTTCGCCGGGCGGTGGGAACAGCCGGGCCTGGACCCACGCGACGGCCGTTGCGCGGTCGATCAGCTGCACGCTCCGCGGCCCAGTGCGGGTCTTGTCTGCGGGAATGGGGTTCGCGGCCAGCCACTTGGCCACGGTGCTCGACGAGACACCCGCCAGGGACTGCACCTGTTTCCTGGTCAGCCACGGGTCCGTCATGCTGGCAAGGCACTGCTCGAACTGCGTCTCCGTTGTGGTCATGGGCTCTCCTGTCGTTCCTCGTATACTGTCGCGTGCCGCCGGTCTTGCTGGTGGTGGAGAATGGGGCCGGCGGCTTGCCCGAGCCGGTGGACCGTTTGGTCGCGCCGGTACGAACCACGGTTCGTGTCGTCGGCCCCGCCCAACTC
>NZ_JACEGK010000822.1:0-2089 GCF_056859195.1 Streptomyces sp. NH27 | reverse complement strand
GGCCCCAACCCCCGAGGTTTATCCCGGGGGTTGGGGCCTTTTTGCTGTTCGTTACCCTCATGTTCACGTCGTAACGGGAACCTGGGCACCCCGACAGGCGGAGGTGTGGAGACGTGCAGCAGATGACGACTGCCGGACGGCGGCCCGGAATCGCTTCGGAAATGACGGCGACCGCGGTTCGCGACACCCTGAAAGCGCTCGGTATCGGCCGTGGCGACGAGGTCATCGTGCCGTCGTACGGCCCCGGCGCGCCCGCCGACGGGGTTCGACTGGCCGGCGCGATCCCGGTGTTCGCCGACATAGACCCGCGGACGTTCTGCGTCGACCCTGCTTCGGTGGCCGCGTGTGTCACCCCCCGCACCGCCGCCCTGGTGCCGGTGAACGTGTTCGGCCACCCCGCTGCCATGGACCGCCTGGACGACCTCGCCGTCCGGCACGGGCTGGCGGTCGTGGCGGAGGTGCCGAGTGGCGAGGACGTGGGCGCCGTGGCCCGCCGCCGGGCGCACGCGCGCTTCCTCGACTCGGCGCTCACCGGCGTCGTGGTGCCGTACACCGAGCCCGGCGCGCACCACCTCTACCACCAGTACACCGTGCGGGTGCCGGGGAACGGCCGGCCGGACCGGGACGCGTATCTGCGTGCGCTGGCCGTGCGCGGGGTGCGGGCGACGGTGAGCATGCCGGTGCCGGTACACCGGATGCCGGCCCACCGCGCGGCGCCGCCGATCGAGTTGCCGCAGACCGAGCTGATCGCCGCGGACAGCCTGTCGCTGCTGGTCCACTCGGGCCTGGACCAGCGCGAGTTGACGCACATTGCGACGGTCTGCAACCGGCTCGGTGGGATCGTCTGACCGTCGTTTTCGTGCACACGCGTCGATGGGCTACGATCTTCCCATCGACGCGCCCCAATAGCTCAGTCGGTAGAGCGTCTCCATGGTAAGGAGAAGGTCTACGGTTCGATTCCGTATTGGGGCTCTGCGAAAGAAGGCCCCCGCCGTGACGGCGGGGGCCTTTGTCATGTGCCCCCGCAGGGCACATGAGGGCGCATCAGGGCTTCGGCAGCGCAGGTACCCGCATCGCCAGAATCGCCATGTCGTCGGAGGGCGCGTCGGCCGCGAAGCGCTCCACCGCGCGCTGGATACGGGCGGCGACCGCGCCGGCGGTCAGGCCCGTACACGTGACCAGCACGTCGGCGAGGCCGTCGTCGCCGAGCATGCGGCTGCCCTCGCGGCGCTCGGTGACGCCGTCCGTGACGCACAGCAGGACGTCGCCGGGGTCGAGCGTGACGGACTGCTCGTAGAGGTCGAGGTCGTCCATGACGCCGAGCAGCGGCTGCGGTTCCGCGGCGGGTTCGACGGTGCCGTCGGGGCGCAGGCGCAGCGGCAGGGGGTGCCCGGCGCAGACCATGCGCAGTTCGGCGCTGCCGTCCTCCCGGGGCCACAACTCGCCGTACAGGAGGGTGAGGAAGCGGCTGCGGGCGCCCTCGTCGAGGATGGCGGCGTTGAGGCGTTCGAGGACGGCGGGGCCGCCGAGGCCCTCGCGGGCGAGCAGGCGCAGCGCGTGTCGGGCCAGGCCCGTGACGGCGGCGGCCTCCGGGCCGGTGCCGCAGACGTCGCCGATGGCGAAGCCCCAGCAGCCTTCGCGGATCGGGAAGAGGTCGTAGAAGTCGCCGCCGACCTCGTTGCCCTCGCCGGCCGCGCGGTAGACGACCTCGACCTCGACGCCGGGGATGTGCGGCAACTCGGGCGGCAGCAGGCTGCGCTGGAGGGCCTGGCTGATCGCGGTGCGCTCGCTGTAGAGGCGGGCGTTGTCCAGGGCGAGGGCGGCGCGGCGGGAGAGGTCCTCGGCGAGTTCGAGGATCTCCTGGCGGAAGCGTTCGTCGCTGGGCTTGCCGAGGGTGAGCATGCCGATGACGCGGTTGCGGGCGACCAGCGGCAGCACGACCGTTTCTCCACCGACGGCGGCTGCGGTGGCCAGGGCGACGCCCGGGGTGGTGGCGGGGCGTGCGCCGGCGGTGGCGCCGACGCCGAGGCTGCGCAGGGAGGCGCGCAGGGCGCTGGAGTGGGCCGCGTCGGAGGGGGCGGTCCAGATC
>NZ_JACEGK010000821.1:0-2090 GCF_056859195.1 Streptomyces sp. NH27 | reverse complement strand
GTCAGTGCCTGGGGGCCGCGGCCGCGTCGGCCTGGTCGACGCCGTCCCACATGTTGTCGTACCACGGGCGGTGCGCGGCGGCCTCGTCGGTGGCGCGACGCTCGGCGGCGGGGTCGGTGTCGCCGGCGGCCGTGCTGCCCGCGACCGAGTAGCCGGTCTCACCCGGCAGCACGAAGTGCAGGTGCGCGCGGGCCTGGGTGCGGATGTAGTCCGGGTCCTGCCAGCGGGCCTTCTCCTCGCGCAGCTGCTCGACCTTCCGCTTCGCCTGCTCGGCGGCGCGGCGCTGGTCGGCGATGTCGGAACGCTGGGCGATGTACTGCCTGGTCGGGTAGGCCAGCGCGACCACGAGCGCGCACAGCACCAGTGCCAGCAGTGCCGCCCGCCCGGTGAGCTTGTTGCGCCGCACCGGCCGCCGGGCCGCGGCGCGGTAGACGCGCGCCTGCGCCTCCTGGCCGATGGCCTTGAGCCGGGCCGCGGTGGTGAAGCGGTCAGAGAAGCGGTCCGACCCCACGCCGTGACTCCCCTCGCCGTCCTGCTGACGGTCAGATGCGTACGTCCCCGCCCCACGGTACGGGACCGGGTGCGGGGACGTCCGCAGGCTGACGGAGCGTCAGTCACCGAGCGGTGCGCGAGCCGTCGGGAAGAGCGTCCTTGGGACTCCCGCGGGCCCTGAGCAGCCGTCGAGGGTGACGTCAGCCCTTGAAACGCGGGAAGGCGCTGCGGCCGGCGTAGACCGCGGCGTCGTCCAGGATCTCCTCGATCCGCAGCAACTGGTTGTACTTCGCGACGCGCTCGGAGCGGGCCGGGGCGCCGGTCTTGATCTGGCCGCAGTTGGTGGCGACGGCGAGGTCGGCGATGGTGACGTCCTCGGTCTCGCCGGAGCGGTGCGACATCATGCACTTGTAGCCGTTGCGCTGGGCCAGCTCGACGGCGTCCAGCGTCTCGGTCAGCGAGCCGATCTGGTTCACCTTCACCAGCAGCGCGTTGGCCGTGTCGTTGTCGATGCCCTTCTGCAGGCGCTCGGGGTTGGTGACGAACAGGTCGTCGCCGACGATCTGCACCTTCGCGCCCAGCCGGTCGGTGAGCACCTTCCAGCCGTCCCAGTCGTCCTCGAACAGCGGGTCCTCGATGGAGACCAGCGGGTAGGAGGCGACGAGGTCCGCGTAGTACTCGGTCATCTCGGTGGCCGACTTCTCGCCGCCCTCGAACTGGTACTTGCCGTCCTTGTAGAACTCGGAGGCGGCCACGTCGAGCGCGAGCGCGACGTCCTGGCCGGGCGTGTAGCCGGCCTGCTTGATCGCCTCGACGATGAGGTCGAGGGCCTCGCGGTTGGAGCCGAGGTTCGGCGCGAAACCGCCCTCGTCGCCCAGACCGGTGGACAGGCCGCGGGACTTCAGCACGCCCTTGAGGGTGTGGTAGACCTCGGCGCCCCAGCGGACGGCCTCCGAGAAGGACTCGGCGCCGATGGGCGCGATCATGAACTCCTGGATGTCGACGTTGGAGTCCGCGTGCGAGCCACCGTTGAGGATGTTCATCATCGGGACCGGCAGCACGTGCGCGTTCGGGCCGCCGAGGTAGCGGAAGAGCGGCAGGTCGGACGCCTCGGAGGCGGCGTGCGCGACGGCCAGCGACACGCCGAGGATGGCGTTGGCGCCGAGCGAGGACTTGTCCGGGGTGGCGTCCAGGTCGAGCATCGCCTGGTCGATGAGGCGCTGCTCGGTCGCGTCGTACCCGACCAGCTCCGGGCCGATCTGGTCGCTGACCGACAGGACCGCCTTGCGCACGCCCTGGCCCTGGTAGCGGTCGCTCTCGCCGTCACGCAGTTCGAGGGCCTCGAAGGCACCGGTGGAGGCGCCGGACGGGACCGCGGCGCGGCCGGTGCTGCCGTCGTCGAGGCCGACCTCGACCTCGACGGTGGGGTTGCCTCGCGAGTCGAGGATTTCCCGGGCTACGACGACGTCGATGGACGGCACGTTGTCTCCTTCTGAGATGTCTTCTCGTCTTTAGACCGACCGGCAAATGGAGGGCGGCGTCGCGGGCCGACGGCTCTCGCCCCGCTCCTTCTCCCACCCTCCATTTGCCGGTCGGTC
>NZ_JACEGK010000820.1:0-2112 GCF_056859195.1 Streptomyces sp. NH27 | reverse complement strand
GTACGGGGGCCGCCACGCCGGCGGGCGGGGCGAACCCCGGCGCGCCCTGCGGCTCTTGGGCGGCGGGCTCCTCCTCGGCGACCTCGCCGCCGAAGTTCCGCAGCAGCGCGTCCAGCCCGCCGTCGAAGCCCTGCCCGACCGCGGCGAAGCGCCACACGTCCTTGAGGTAGGCGTCAGCGAGCATCACCGCGCGCTCGGTGCTGAACTCCGCGCCGGTGAAGGCGTACCGCGCGACCTCCTCGCCGCCCGCGACCAGCCGGATGTAGCCGGGTGAGATCTGCGACATCTGTCCGTCGCCGTCGATGGTGGCGGTGAAGGACAACTTCCTTACGGCGTCGGGGATCCGGTCGAGCGTGACCCGGAAGGACTCGGCGTCGCCGGCCTGCGCACCGAGGAGCTGGATCGACTCCTCGGGCGACTTCGGCTGGTTGAAGAACACGAAGTACCGGTCGTCCGAGAGCTGTTCGTCGGCGTCGAGCCCGAAGCAACTGATGTCGAACGTGAGGCCGGGAGCAGTGATCTGCACGCCGACGTAGAGATCCCTGCCGGCGGTCAGATCACTGATCTTGGCCTTGTGGCCACGTTGGAACTCCCTGGCCATGCGCGAACTTCCCCCACTCCGCTTGTTGTCCGCCCCGTCGCGCCGCTTCGTACGCGCCCGTCGTCCTTGTGCGTTGCGTCAGGCTAACGGCTCGCATCGAAACCGACCATCACCAGCCTGTACCGGACAAGTGCCGAGGCTGTCCCAGCGGGCGCTTACGGTCGTGCGCGGCGGCCGTGGGTGCGTACGACTGCGGGTGCCGTACGGCTGCTGACGGCGGCACGCGGGTGCACGACGGGGGCGGTGGGTACGACCGGCGTCGGTCAGTCCTCGCGCGGGCCGGGCGCGTGCGGCAGGCGGTCGACGGCGACGACACCTTCCAGGAAGCCGCGGGCGCGCTCGGTGCGCGGGTAGTTCTCCAGCAACTTCCAGAACTGCGGGCCGTGGCCCGGCACCAGCAAGTGCGCGAGTTCGTGCAGCAACACGTAGTCGATGACGTACTCGGGCATGCCCTGGAGGCGGTGGGACAGGCGGATGCTGCCCTCGGCCGGGGTGCACGACCCCCACCGGGAGTTCTGGTTGGTGACCCAGCGTACGGTGTCGGGTACGGCCCGGGCATGCAGATACTGCTCGGAGAGACGCTCGGCGCGAGCGGCCAGTTCGTCGTCACCGGGCATCCGGCGACTCTCCTGCGCGGCGAGCTTCTCCAGCATCACCGTCACCCAGCGCTGCTCCTCGGCGGCGGACATCCGGGCCGGCAGGAGAACGATCGTACGATCGCCGTCTCGATAGGCGGACACCGTACGGCGGCGACGGGCGCTGCGACGCACCTCCACCGGCCCCGTCATGGCCGGCCCGCCTGGCCCACCTGGCTCGCTCGGCTCGCCCGCCCGGGTGCCGCGGGCAGGCTGGTCTGCGATGTCATGGGCAGGATCGGCGGACACATCTCGACGTTACCCGCTGTACGTGGGGGAAGTCCCGCCCCCGGGCCGGTTGCCGCGGGAATCACCTCGCTTTGTACGCATCTTGAACGACTATCCCTCACAGCCTGTGGATAACTTCGCCGGGCCGGTGAGTTTTTCGGGCATGGTGGGAGATGTCAGTCACTGAGAGTGATTGTTCGAGTCGGTAGCGGTATGTCCGGGTGGGCTTTGGAACGGGCGCGGTGGCGCGCCCGGGTGTGCCCGGATGCGCCCGGCAGACGGAGGAGGGCGGAGCCATGCGGCTGATGTTGAAGAGTGCGCTGCGCAGGAGCTGGCGGGACCGGGAGTGCGTGCAGTTCGGGGTGGACCCGGAGCGTGCGGTGATGCTGGAGCCGGTGGACGGTCCGTCGGCCGGCTTCCTGTCGCTGCTGGACGGCACCCGGAGCGCCGACGTGCTGGCCCGCGAGGCGGAGTCGCTCGGCCTCGGGCCCGACCGGGTCCGTCGCCTGCTGGGCCTGCTGGCGGAGGGCGGCGTGCTGGACGACGCCTCGGCGCACTCTGATCTGTCCGGGGCGCTGCGGCACCGCACGGACATGCTGGACCGGCTGCGTCCGGACCTCGCGGCCCTGTCGGTGGTGCACCCCGGCC
>NZ_JACEGK010000819.1:0-2125 GCF_056859195.1 Streptomyces sp. NH27 | reverse complement strand
TCCACGGCCACGTCCTGAACAAACAACCCCACAACAGACCTGCGGTGGCCGACGGCCGCCGCGAAGGCGGCAAGCGGGCACCGATCCATCTCAAGGAGGAGGCAGTCCGGACCGCGTGCGTCCGGAGTCCGGTCCGCGGAGAACCCGGTGTGGTCCGGCGGCATACCCGCGGCCGCGCCTGCCCCGGGCGCCGCGACCGGCCCGTCACCGTGGGTTCCGTCGCCGTCCGGCAAGGCGCCGTTCAACTGCCCGTCGCCGCCGGGCGGGAGTCTGCCCGATGTCACCGCGCCGTACCGGTGGCACCGGCACCGCTCAGCACCTCCACGCACCGCATCCGCGCCAAGGAGCCATGATGGTCGCACAGTTGGACCCGCTGGACCCGTCCGAGCCGTCGTCGTCCGAGTCCTCGTCGGAGTCCTCGTCCGGTCCGCGCATCGGCCGCCGGACCGCGGTCGGGCTGCTCGGCACCGCGGGTGCCGCCGCGGTGGCCGCGCCGCTGCTGACCGCGACGCCGGCCGCCGCGTCGGCCCCGGGCAGCGCGCCGGCAGGTGCCCCGGCGGGTGCCCCGGCCTTCCACCCGTCGCCGGACGCGGGCGGCGCGCCGCCGGTGCAGGGCCTGCACCTGACGTTCGGCAAGGACCCGTCCACCCAGATGGTGGTCTCCTGGCTGACCGACGCCCCGGTGAAGCGGCCCCGGGTGATGTACGGCACGCTCGACCACGGCCTCGGCTCGGGTGCCGACGCGGTCACCCGCGTCTACGCCGACGGCAAGTCCGGCCGGAAGGTCTACGTCCACCACGCGGCACTGAACCGGCTCTCCCCCGGCAAGCAGTACTTCTACGTCGTCTCGCACGACGGTGCCACCCCCGACAGCGGCACCTTCGCCACCGCGCCGCGCGGCCGGCAGCCGCTGACCTTCACCAGCTTCGGCGACCAGTCGGCGCCGCAGGTCACCTGGGCGGCCGACGGCACCGTGGCGCTGGACGCCAACTCCACGCCCGCCACGAAGGACATCGTCACCGGCATCGAGCAGGTCGCGCCGCTGTTCCACCTGCTCAACGGCGACCTGTGCTACGCCAACCTGGACCTGGACCGGGTGCGGACCTGGAACAACTTCTTCACCAACAACACGCGTTCGGCCCGCTTCCGGCCGTGGATGCCCGCCGCGGGCAACCACGAGATCGAGTCGGGCAACGGTCCGATCGGACTGGGCGCCTACCAGACGTACTTCGCGCTGCCGTCGACCGAGACCGACGCCGAACTCGCCGGCCTGTGGTATGCGTTCACCGCCGGCTCGGTGCGGGTCATCGTGCTCCAGAACGACGACAACTGCCTGCAGGACGGTGGCGACCTCTACATCAACGGCTACTCCGGCGGACGCCAGCTCGCCTTCCTGGAGCGGGAGTTGAAGGCCGCCCGGGCGGACCGCGAGATCGACTGGGTGGTCGTCGCCATGCACCAGGTGATGATCTCCTCCTCCGACGCCAACGGCGCCGACCTGGGCCTGCGCGCCAAGTACGGCCCGCTCTTCGACCGCTACCAGGTCGACCTGGTCGTCTGCGGGCACGAGCACAACTACGAGCGGTCCCTCGCCGTGCGCGGCGTCGTCAGCGGCAGCGAGACGCTGACCCCGAACCCGGCGTCCACCCGCACCGACGACATCGACACGGGCCTGGGCACCGTGCACATGGTGCTCGGCGGCGGCGGTGTCTCCGGCACCACCAACCAGTCCTTCTTCAAGGACGGCACCGCGAAGGTCCTGACGGCGGTGGCCGACAGCCGTCCTGAAGGCGGCAAGCGCGCGCCGACCTACGTCAAGGAGGAGGCGGTCTGGACGGGCGTGCGCGACATCGAGCACCCGTACGGTTTCGCGGCCTTCACCGTCGACCCGGGCCGCTTCCCCGGCGACACCACCCGGCTGCACGTCACGTACTACAACGTCGACAAGCCCGCCGGCGAGCTCTCGGTCTTCGAGAAGTTCACGCTGCACCGCAAGCGGTCCGACGCACGTCGCTGACGGCACCCGGTCCACCCGGGCGGCACGGTCCGCCCGGGTGGCACGCTCGGGGTCACCCGACACGCTGCTTGTACGGCACACCACCACGCACGGCGCGGTGAACTACGA
>NZ_JACEGK010000818.1:0-2127 GCF_056859195.1 Streptomyces sp. NH27 | reverse complement strand
CGCCCGCACCGTGTCCACCAGCGGACCCGGCAGGCCCTCGCGGCCGAGGAACCCGCTGGCGAGCAGATGCAGCAGTGCGGTCTCCTCCAGCATGCGGGACGGCCAGTCGCCGCCGGAGGCCGGTATGGCGCCCAACTCCCGCACCCGCGAGGCCAGTCCGGGCGCTTGGGCGTCCACCATCCGGGCCGCCGTCTCGTCGAACGAGCGGTGCCCGGCGCGGTCCGCCCCGGCCAGCCCGCCGCGCAGCAGATCGGCGAGCCGCTGCTCCAACTCGGCGGCGCCGCCCTCGACCCGCACCGCCCGCCGGTCGGCGCGCCGCCTGGCCGCCTCCGGGTCGGCGGGCCCGGAGGCGCGCGGCGCTCCGGCGCCGGCGGCGTCGGCCTCCTCTTTCTTACGCCGCGCGGTCACCCACTGCTCCACCCACTCCGGCTCCGTGCCCGCCGCGCCGGCCACTGCTATCGGCCCGTCCGCGCCGCCGGCCCACAGCAACAGCAGCGCCAGCGCGTGCTTGCACGGGAACTTCCGGCTCGGGCAACTGCACCGGTACGCGGGCCCGCGGGTGTCCACCGCCGTCTGGTACGGCTTGCTGCCGCTGCCCTTGCACAGCCCCCACACCGCTGTGCCCGCCGCCCCCGTGCCGGACCACGGCGCGGGCGTCGCGAGCTTCGCGCCGGCCTTCCGTGATGCGGCGTCAGGCGCGAGCGCGAGCACCTGATCCACCGTCCACCGCGTTTCCGTCTCCATGCCACAGACCGTAGGGCCCGGCACTGACAATCGTCATGACCTGCGGAAATAGCGCTGGGTGACCGATTGTCAGTGGTCGGGTGCATCGTGGAGAACACACCGAACGAGCACGGGGCCGAAGGGTCCCGCGCAAGCGAGTGGGGGAGAACCGTGTCGCTCATGTCCGAAACCAGCAGCACCACCGCCGGTCCCGAGCCGGCCGCGCCCGGCGGCGGTTCCGCCACCGCTCCGGCCGGCTCGGGGGGCAGCGCCGTGCCCGGCTTCGAGCAGGCCCTGCGGCCGCACGCGGAGGACTCCTTCGCGGACGAACTCGCCGCGCTCGCCGCCGCCGACGACCGCACCCGCCCGGCCCGCTGGAAGCTGTCCCCGTGGGCGGTCGCCACCTACCTGCTCGGCGGCACCCTCCCGGACGGCACCGTGATCACCCCGAAGTACGTCGGCCCGCGCCGCATCGTGGAGGTCGCCGTCACCACCCTCGCCACCGACCGCGCGCTGCTGCTGCTCGGCGTGCCCGGCACCGCCAAGACCTGGGTCTCCGAGCACCTCGCCGCCGCGATCAGCGGCGACTCCACCCTCCTGGTCCAGGGCACCGCGGGCACCCCGGAAGAGGCGATCCGCTACGGGTGGAACTACGCACAGCTGCTCACCCACGGCCCCACCCCTGCCGCCCTCGTGCACAGCCCGGTGATGCGCGCGATGGCCGAGGGCCGGATCGCCCGGGTCGAGGAGCTGACCCGTATCCCGGCCGACGTGCAGGACACCCTCATCACCATCCTCTCCGAGAAGACCCTGCCGATACCCGAGTTGGGCACCGAGACCCTGGCCGTGCGCGGCTTCAACATGATCGCGACCGCCAACGACCGCGACCGCGGGGTCAATGAACTGTCGAGTGCCCTGCGCCGCAGGTTCAACACCGTGGTGCTGCCGCTGCCCGCCACCGCGGAGGAGGAGGTGGACATCGTCTCCCGCCGGGTCGACCAGCTCGGCCGCGGTCTCGACCTGCCCGCCGCCCCGCGCGGCGCCGACGAGATCCGCCGCGTGGTCACCGTCTTCCGCGAACTGCGCGGCGGCGTCACCGAGGACGGCCGCACCAAGGTCAAGTCGCCCTCCGGGACGCTCTCCACGGCCGAGGCGATCTCGGTCGTCACCGGCGGTCTCGCGCTCGCCGCGCACTTCGGCGACGGGGTGCTGCGCGCGGGCGACATCGCGGCCGGCATCCTCGGCGCGGTCGTCCGCGATCCGGCCGCGGACCGGCTGGTCTGGCAGGAATACCTCGAAACGGTGGTCCGCGGGCGCGATGGCTGGAAGGACTTCTACCGGGCCTGCCGCGAGGTGTCCGCATGACTGCCGCCGGCGGCAAGGCGGTCGCGGTGCCGGTCGCGG
>NZ_JACEGK010000817.1:0-2127 GCF_056859195.1 Streptomyces sp. NH27 | reverse complement strand
GCCCTCGCCCGCGCGGAGGACGAGCGCGACCGGCGGACCGCGCAACGCGAGCAGGCGCTCAGCCGGACCGCGGCCCGCACCTCCCGGCGGGAGGAACTGGACGAGCAGCACCGGCGGTTGACCGGGGAGCTGGCCAGGGCCCGCGCGGGCCACGCCACCGTACGGGCCCGGCATGCGCATCTGACCGCGCGGATCGCCCTGCTGGACCGGGCCGTTGACGCGGCGCGGGAACGTACCGACGGTGAGCGGCGGCTGGCGGAGGCGGCGGCCGCGCTCGCGTCGGCCGCGAAGGCTGCCGGGTTCGGGTCGCCCGCCGAGGCCGCGGCGGCGCTGCTGCCAACCGCCGAACTGGCCCGCGCCGAAAGGGACGTGGCCGCCTGGGAACGAGAGGAGGCCGCGATCGAGGCAGCGCTGGCCGCGCCCGAACCGGCCGCGGCCGCGGTCCTGCCGCCCGCCGACCCCGAGCGTGCGCAGCGGATCGCGGACGGGGCGCACCGCCGGTTGCGGGAGGCATCCTCCGCGGAGTCCGCCGCCGCCACCCGCTGCCGGGAACTCGACCGGCTGACCGCCGTCGCCACCGCGCGGGTGCGGGAACTCGCCCCCGCCCGGACGGAGTTCGACCGGCTGAAGCGGCTGGCTGACCTGGCGGCGGGCAACTCCGCGGAGAACCGGTACCGGATGGAGCTGGAGACCTACGTCCTGGCGGCACGCCTGGAGCAGGTCGCCGCCGCAGCGGGCATGCGGCTCCAGCGGATGTCGGCGGGCCGCTACACGCTGGCGCACAGCGACGCCCGTGCGGGCAACCGGGCCAAGTCCGGCCTCGGACTGATGGTGGTGGACGCATGGACCGGCACCGAGCGGGACACCGCGACGCTCTCCGGCGGCGAGACGTTCTTCGCCTCGCTCGCACTGGCGCTGGGCCTGGCCGACGTCGTCACCGACGAGGCGGGCGGCATGCGGCTGGACACCCTCTTCATCGACGAGGGCTTCGGCAGCCTCGACGAGCAGACGCTCGACGAGGTACTGGACGTGCTCGACGGGCTGCGCGAACGGGACCGGGCCGTCGGCATCGTCAGCCACGTCGCCGACCTGCGGCACCGTATCCCCGTCCAGCTCAGGGTGGTCAAGGACCGCGGCGGTTCGAGCGTGCGGCTGCACACCGCCGCGAGCTGACCCGCGCGGCGGGTGCCCTTGCCGGAGCGGGCGCGCTTCCGACGGACCGGCCGCCCTGTACGGACCCCGGCGCCCTTTTCACCGGCCCGGCACCATTCATCGGCCGGGCGCATTTCACCGCCCGGGCGCCGTCACAGCACCAGCGGACGGCGGGCCAGCGGCGAGGAGTACATCAATGCTGAGCCCCCAGGCCGAGGAAGCGGCACAGCCCGGCCCGGCGGCGCCTCCGACCACATCCGCCGGTCACAAGGTCACCCGCCCATAAGCCCATAAGGCCACGAGGTCATACGGTCCTGCGCGCCTCGCCGTCGGCGGCAACGTCACCCCGGCATCGCGGTCAGTTCGTACGCCCACAGGTCCCCGCGGTCCGCCACCCGCACGAACCCGACCCGGTCCAGGACCGCCTGCGAGGCACGGTTGCCGGGCTCGGTGGTGGCCAGGGCGATCACCACATCAGGCTGCCCCAGCGCCCATTGGCACAGCGCGCGGGCCGCGTCCGTGGCCCAGCCCTGGCCCCGGCCTGACTCGGACAGGTCGTAGCCGATCTCGACCGCGCCGCGGTCCGGCGGGCCGTGGAAGCCGACACCGCCGAGCGCGATCAGGTCGTCGGCGCGCTGGATCGCGAACAGCCCCCAGCCGGGACGGTAGACCCCGGCGCTCGCGGCGGCGACCGTCATCGAGGCCGCGCTCATCGTGCCCTCGCCCGGGACCCCGTCGATCCAGGTGAGCGTGCCGGGCTTGCCGTCGGCCAGCAGTGCGGCCTCCCCGGGAAGTTGCTCGCGCAGGATGAGCCGGCCCTGGGTGAGCACCAGGCTCCCGGCGTCGTGGGAAGCGTGCAGAGTCATCGGGCCGAACCGCCTTGTCGCCAACGGAAGGAAGCGGGAACCGGCACCCGCACCTACGGGACGCGGAAGGGTGCGCGCGATGAACGCGACGACCCCCGCTCTCGCACCC
>NZ_JACEGK010000816.1:0-2157 GCF_056859195.1 Streptomyces sp. NH27 | reverse complement strand
GGCGGCCGGCGGCGACCGCGTGCCGCATGGCCGCGGCCATGAGAGAGGGCCGCTGCGCACGGGTGACCGCGGACGCGAGCATGACGGCCTCGCACCCGAGTTCCATCGCGAGGGAAGCGTCGGAGGCGGTGCCGGCACCGGCGTCGAGAATGACAGGCACGGACGCACGCTCGACGATGAGCTGGAAGTTGTGCGGGTTGCGAATGCCGAGCCCGGAGCCGATCGGTGAGCCGAGCGGCATGATCGCGGCGCACCCGACATCCTCCAACTTGCGGGCGAGCACGGGGTCGTCGCTGGTGTAGGGCAGGACCGTGAACCCGTCGTCCACCAACGTCTCCGCAGCGTCGAGGAGTTCGACCGGATCGGGCAGCAACGTCCGCTCGTCGGCGATCACTTCGAGTTTGACCCAGTCGGTGCCCAGCGCCTCCCGGGCCAGCCGCGCGGTCAGGACGGCCTCGCCCGCGGTGAAACACCCGGCCGTGTTCGGCAGCACCCGGATACCGTGCCGGTCCAGCACCGAGAGCACCGAACCCTTCGCGGTCGGGTCCAGCCGCCGCATCGCGACCGTCGTCAACTCCGTACCGGACGCGAGGAGTGCCTGTTCCAGCACGTCGAGACTGGGCGCCCCGCCGGTCCCCATGATCAGCCGGGACCCGAACACGGCGTCCCCGATCCGCAGCGGATCGGCGGCTTCCGCGGACTTCACCGACGTCGTCACGCTCAGCCTCCCTGTACCGCGGTGAGGATCTCCACCCGGTCGCCCGCGGACAGTCGGGTCGCCGACCAGCGCGAGCGCGGTACGACGGTCTCGTTGAGGGCGGCGGCCACCCCGGAGGGTGCCGCGGTGAACCGCGCCACGAGCGCGCCGAGTTCGATCGGGTCCTCCAGGGTGCGCCGCTCCCCGTTTACCAGCACGTCGATCGTCATGCCGGCTGCTCCTCACGCGCGGCCGCGGCGAACCGCCCGGCCGCGAACGGCCTGGCGTGGTCGGGCAGTTCGCCGGTGTCCAGGACGTGGCCGAGCACGTCCCCGGTGATCGGGGTGAGCAGCACGCCGTTGCGGTGGTGCCCGGTGGCCAGCAGCAGGCCGTCCAGGTGCGAGGGCCCCAGCAGGGGCGCGTTGTCGGGGGAGCCGGGACGTAGCCCCGCCAGCGTCTCGGTGAGCGGAAGTTCGGTGATCCCGGGTACCAACTCGTGTGCGTCCCGCAGGAGTTGGTACACCCCGCCGGCGGTCACGGCCGTATCCCAGCCGAACTCCTCGCTGGTCGCGCCGAGTACCAGCTCGCCGTTCTCCCGCGGCACCAGGTAGACGTGGCTGCCGCGGACCACCGCGCGGACCGTGCGCGACAGGAACGGCGCCCGCGCGGCCGGCACCCGCAGCCGCAGGATCTGCCCCTTCACCGGCCGCACCGGCGGCAGCGCGTCCGCCGGCAGCCCCGGTACCCGGCCGCTCTCGCACCCCGCGGCCAGTACGGTACGGCCCGCCGCCACCCTTGTGCCGTCGGCGAGTTCCACGCCCGTGACCCGGTCGCCGGCGCACTCCACCCGCGCCGCCTTCACCCGTACGAACTCCACGCCCGCGGCCTGCGCGGCCCGCAGCAGCGCCGCGGCCAGCCGGCGGGGGTCCACCTGGTGGTCGCCGTCCACCCGCAGGCCGCCCCGCACCCCGGGGGCGAGCAGCGGCTCCAGCCGGCGGCAGTCCCGCCCGCTCAGCCACTGCGCGGCAAGACCGAGCGAGGTCTGGAACGTGTGCAGGTCGCGCAGGTCGGCCCGGTCGTCCGAGTCCAGCGCGACCGCGAGGGTGCCGCACGGGCGGTAGCCGGTGTCGAGGCCGGTGGCCGCGGTCAACTCCGCGACGAAGTCCGGGTATCGCGCGGCCGACGCCAGGTTCAGGTCGAGCAGCGTCTGCTCGCCGTACTGCAACTCCGTCACCGCGGCGAGCATGCCCGCCGCCACGTGGGCGGCTCCGCCGCCGGGGGACGGGTCGGCCACCACCGTGGCCAGTCCGCGCTGGGCGGCGCGCCACGCCGTCACCAGGCCGATGATGCCGCCCCCCACGACGAGGACGTCCGCTGTTCGGGTACGCATAGGTCTCGGCTGCTCCCTTCGCCGGCATGACCCGGATCAGGTTCGTACGGTCGGTGGCCGACCAGCCACC
>NZ_JACEGK010000815.1:0-2162 GCF_056859195.1 Streptomyces sp. NH27 | reverse complement strand
GACTTCGACCTCGGGGCGGAGCACGGCCTCGGTGAAGTGGCCGCCGCCGTCGGGGGTTTCGGTCATGGTGCCGTCCGCGCGGTCGGTGTAGGCGGTCACCACGACGCCGTTGACCGCGCAGACGTGGAGGTACGCGAGCAGGTGGCACTGGGAGAGCGCGGCGAGCAGCATCTGCTCGGGGTTCCAGCGGTCGGCGTCGCCTCGGAAGTGCGGGTCGGAGGACCCGGCGATCACCGGCGTGCCGGGCGCGGTGACCTCGTGGGTGCGCCGGTAGGAACGGTACGAGTCCGTGCCGGTGCCGAGGTTGCCGGTCCAGACGAGTTCGGTCCGGTAGGTGTGCTGCCGGGCGGACGGCATGGCGTGCTCCCTCGGGTCGGTGGCGGCCACCGGGGGCCGTAACGGTCATTTTATCGGTGGGCTCCCTACCACCGATCAGGGCTCACCGATCGACGGGTTCGTACGGTGCCGGCGGGGCGGCCAGCGCGCGGGCCACCCCGGGCTCCTGCCGCCCGAGGAACTTCGGGTTCGGCCTGATCGCGATGTCGAGCGCGGCCTTGTCCGCGGCCAGCAACTCCCGGGTCCCGCTCGCGTACCACGTGGCGTTGTGCTGCTCGTCGACGCCGACGCCGTACGCGTCGATCCCGGCGGCCTTGCACAGTGCGAGCGCCCGGTCGATGTGGAAGCTCTGGCTGACCAGTACCGCGTGGTCCACGCCGAAGATCCGCTTGGCGCGGTCGCAGGAGTCCCAGGTGTCGAACCCGGCGTAGTCCAGGACCACTTGGGAGCTGGGCACGCCGTGCGCGAGCAGGTAGGTGCGCATCGCGCCCGGTTCGTTGTACGACGTACGGCTGTTGTCGCCGGTGGCGAGGATCACCTGTACCTTCCCGGCCGCGTACAGCCGGACCGCCGCGTCGAGGCGGTGGGCGAGGTACGCCGACGGGGTGCCGTCGACCAGCCCCGCACCGAAGACCACGGCGACGGGCTCGCTCGGCACGTCCTGCTCGGAGCGCACCCGGCTGTCCTGGGTGAGCCGCAGCCAGGTCATCGGCAGCAGCGCGAGCACGCAGAGCGCCACCGCCCAGCGCAGCAGGCGGCGTTGGGCGTGGCGGGTGCGCGGCAGGTGCGGGCGGCCGGGAAGGCGGGGGCGGAAGCGGCGCGGGCCGTCCGGCGTATGCGGGCCGTGCGGCGTATGCGGGGTGTCCGACGTGGGTGGGTCGTCGGACGTACACGGCCCGTCCGGCGCGAGCGGGCCGTCGGACGTGGGCAGGGCGTCCGATGTACGCGGGCTGCCCGACGTGTGGGGTGCGTCCGGTGCGTCCGGCGTGCGCGGGCGGAGCGGGCCGATCCGGGTGGTCCGGATGATGCGGGCCGCCCGGCCGCGCAGTCGTCTGGCCCGGTCACGCATCCGCGCCCCCTCATTCGTGGGGCACGCTGCCGCGCCCGCCTCGGAAGACCTCCCCCTACGCGCTGATTGACGTCCTGCCGGCCCACGCGGTTGCAGTGAACTCCCTGGCCGCGGCGCCCGCGTACAGCGCCGCGGCCAGCCACGCGGTGGTGAAGGCGTCCGGGTCGGCGGGCAGCATCGCGCCCAGCGGGTCCGGGCGGCGGGCGCGGGTCGCGGCCGCCAGCGAGCGCGCGCACGCGGCGGCCGTCGGCAGCCCCGCGGCCACCAGCCGGCCCGGCAGTTCGGGATCGACCGCGGCGGCGGCCAGCGCGCGACCGCCCGCCACCGTACGGCCCACCGCCCGGCTCAGCAGCTCCCACTCCACCGGCGGCGGCGCGAGCGGCGGTATCGAGGGCAACTCGTCGCCGGCCGGCCCGTCCGTGCGGCCGGGCGCGGGGGCGCCGGGCGGAAGGCGGTCGAGCCCCAGGTCGTAGCGCGCACCGCTGCCGGTCGTCAGCGCGAGCGCGGCCACCCCGGAAGGCCGGTCGGGGGCGAGCCGGCCGATCAGGCGGACCTGACCGCCCGGGCGTTCGGCGAGCCGCCGCAGGTTGTCGGCGTACGCCAACTCCGGCCGCTCGTCCGGAGCGTGGAGCAGCACCGGCGGGCCGTCGGCCGGCACGAGTGCGGGCCGCCCGTCGCGGCCGACCACGGTCCCTTCGAGGAAGAGCAGGTCGGCGCCGACGGGCCGGCGGTCGGCGTCGGTGGTCTGGTGCGCGAG
>NZ_JACEGK010000814.1:0-2166 GCF_056859195.1 Streptomyces sp. NH27 | reverse complement strand
TCCCAGCACGTCGCCGTCGCCGCTTCCGCCGGCCTGGCACCGCACGATCTCCACCTCGCCCGCCATGTGCGGCCACTTGACGGTGGAGAAGGTGACGACCTTGATCGGCCGCCCGTCCACCGCGGGCACCCGGTAGCCGCTGTGTCCCAGGGCGCGCATCGCGGCGAGCGCGTCACGCGGGTAGGCGAGGGTGATGATCACCGAACCGGCATGCGGGATCTCGGCGAGCGCCGCGCCGGCCGCGGCGGTGCCGGGCGCCCCCGCGAGCAGCCGGCCGGCCGCTGCGGCGGGCGTGGCGACGACGACGGCGTCCGCGTCGACGTGCTCCGTACCGGCGGCGGAGTCCACGGTCAGCCGCCAGCCGCGCTCACCGCGCACGAGCTCCCGCACCGTGGCCCCGATCCGCACCGCCGACCCCGGCGATCCGGCCAGGAAGGCGTCGGCGAGCACCTGGGGCATCCCGCCGAGCCCGCCGACGAGGGTGGATATGCCCGTCGGGGGCCGCTCACCGGTTTCCGGCAGCGGCGGGATCAGCGCTCCCGCCGCCTGTGCCAGCGAGGCGTGCCGGCGGGAGGCGGAGACCAGCGGGGACAGCGTGGCCGCCAGGGAGAGTTCGTCGGCGCGGCCGAAGTACGCGTCGGCCAGGAACGGGTCGACGAGCCGGTCCACGACCTCGCGGCCCAGCCGTCCCCCGACGAACTCCGCCACCGAGACGTCGCCGTTCAGCTCGGACATGGGCAGTACGGCGTCCTCGCGGGCCCGCGCCACCGCGGCATCGGACAGGATGCCGGACTTGGCCAGCTCGTCCATGTCGCAGGGCACGCCCATGAACTGACGGTCCGGCAGCGGACGGATCCCGTCCCCGGTCCGGATTCCCATCGCCTTCGTGCCCGCCGAGACGACCCGGTCGTCCAGCCCGGCCTCCTTGAGCAGCCGGGCGGTCTTGGGGCGCTTGGCGTATGTCGACTCCGCGCCCTCGTCGATGACGGTGCCCGCCAGTTCCGACACGGCGAGTTGTCCGCCGATCCGGGACGATCCCTCCAGGACCGTCACCCGCACCGGTTCGTTCCGCAGGAAGAACGCCGCCGCCAGTCCCGCGACGCCGCCCCCGATGACGACCACATGCGGAACTTCGCCTGTCTGAGACATTCTGTTGTCCGCCATTCCGCCGGCTCCCTCATGGATTGGTGTCGCCCCAGTGTGGGAAGTGCGGCCGGCAGTACCGGTCGAGCCCGGGTGGACCCGGCGCGGAGCGACACCGCGTGCGGTCACCTGTGCGGTGGGCCGCGTCGGGTCGGCCACGTGCGATCCACGCTCGACCGGCCGTCCACCGGTGTGCCGGACATTGGCGGTACGAGCCACCATCCACCCAGTGCGAGGAGAGGGTCATGCGGAAGGTCGTATCGCGGGACGGCACGACGATCGCCTACCGGAGGGCGGGCGACGGCCCGCCGATCGTGCTGATGAACGGCGCGTTCCGCGACCATACGATCTTCGACGCGCTGGTTCCCGAACTGGCGCCGCACTGCACCACCTACGTCTACGACCGCCGGGGGCGGGGCGAGAGCGGCGACAGTCCCGCGTACGCCGTCGAGCGGGAGATCGAGGACCTCGCCGCGCTGATCGACGAGGCCGGCGGCCAGGCGGTGGTGTTCGCCGGGTCCACCGGCGCGAACCTGGCCCTCGAAGCGGCCATGGCCGGCCTGCCGATCACCAAACTGGCGCTGCACGAACCGTACTTCCGCACCGCCGGTTACCCGAAGCCCCCGGCCAACTGCATGGACGTCCTGCAGAAGCTGCTGGCGGACGGCAGGCGCGGCGACACCGCGGAGTACTGGCTCGCCGAGTTGCTCGGGCTGACCCCCGAGGCCCTCGCGGACTGGCGGCGCGGCCCGCTGTGGGCGACGAACGAGGCGAACGCCCACACCCTCGTCTACGACACCACCATCCTCGGCGACTTCGAGGTACCCACCGAGCGGCTGGCGGGCCTGCGGGTACCGGCGCTGGTCGTCTACAGCGACGGCACCGGCGACTGGCTGCGCGACGCGGCCCGCGCGACCGCACGCGCCCTGCCCAACGGATGGGGCATGGGACTGCCCGGCTCCTGGCACCGGGTGCAGACCGACATCCTCGGCCGGGTCCTCGCCGGGTTCGCCACCACCTGAC
>NZ_JACEGK010000813.1:0-2166 GCF_056859195.1 Streptomyces sp. NH27 | reverse complement strand
GGTCACCGCCCTGCGCCCGGTCAACGTACGCGTGTTTCACGGTGTTTCAGAAATCTGAACCGCGTTCGACACCTTGACGGCCTTGTGGAGCGCGGGTTGAATCACGTCGCGATATAAGCCGTGAAACAAGTACGGGAACAAGCGTGTGGGCCCCCTCGCTGCACGGTTGCCCCAGATGTACGGCGCACGGCCCATAGGACCAAATGTCAGGCCCATGCCATCATTGCCGAGAAAGGCAACGAACCATGAGCGCAGCAACGCGCCCCCGCGCGGGCAGAACCCGTATGCGGCGCACCCTTGTCGGGGTGGTGACGGCGGCCGCGGCGGCCGTCGTGCCCATGCTCGCGATGCCGGCCACCGCACACGCGGCCGGTGAGAGCGTCCAGGTGTACCTCACCACCACCAGCGACTCCGGTGGCCGTAACGTCACGAAGGGCCTGGAGCAACAGGCCCCGCTGACCTTCTCCTCGGGGACCGGCGGCTCCGGCCAGCAGGTCACGGTGGACGAGGGCACGCAGTACCAGCAGTTCACCGGCGGCGGCGCGTCGTTCACCGACACCGCCGCGTACCTGCTCAACTCCAGCGGCGCCCTGTCGGCCTCGACCCGCGACTCGGTCATGCAGAAGCTCTTCGACCCGGTCAACGGGATCGGCCTCGACTTCCTGCGCAACCCGATCGGCGCCTCCGACCTGGCCCGCAACAACTACACGTTCGACGACATGCCGGCCGGCCAGACCGACCCGACGCTCGCCCACTTCTCCATCGCCCACGACCAGACGGACGTCCTGCCGCTGACCAAGCAGGCCGAGCAGATCAACCCGGACGTCACGGTGATGGCGACCCCGTGGACCCCGCCGCCGTGGATGAAGGACAACGGCAGCTACGTGCAGGGGTGGCTCCAGTCGCAGTACTACGCGGCCTACGCGCAGTACTTCGTGAAGTACATCCAGGCGTACCAGGCCGCGGGCGTGCCGATCGACTACGTGTCGGTGCAGAACGAGCCGACCGTCGGCGGTGACTACCCGGGTGCGAACTGGAACGGCTCGGGGCTGGCGTACTTCACCAAGAACGACCTGCTGCCGGCGCTGCACACCGCCGGGCTGTCCACGAAGGTGCTCGCGCTGGACTGGAACCCCGACTCGTACGACAGCTTCGCCGCGCCCACCGTGGACGACGCCTCGATCCGCGACGACCCCAACTTCGGCGGGATCGCCTGGCACGGCTACGAGGGCAGCACCAGCGAGCAGACCACGATCCACAACCAGTACCCCAACGTGCCGGACTTCGACACCGAGCACTCCGGCGGCACCTGGATCGGCAACCAGCAGCAGGAGGACATGGAGAACCTGATCGACTACACCCGTAACTGGGGCCAGAGCTGGGTCAAGTGGAGCCTGGCGGTCGATCAGAACATGGGCCCGCACAACGGCGGTTGCGGCACCTGCACCGGCCTGGTCACCGTGCACAACGGCGACAGCCGCAGCGGGCAGGTCGACTACACCATCGAGTACTACACGATGGGCCAGCTGACGAAGTTCGTGCGACCCGGCGCGCACCGGATCAGCTCCGACGACAACTCCACGATCCGCAACGTCGCGTGGAAGAACCCGGACGGCTCCAAGGCCCTGATCGCCTACAACGAGTCGACCTCCGCACAGCCGGTCACGGTCAACTGGGGCAATGAGCACTTCACTTACACCATGCCCGCCGGCGCCTCGGCCACGTTCACCTGGTCCGGCACCCAGGGCAGCGGCGGCGGCACGCCCGGCCACACCGGCGCGATCACCGGTTACGGCGGCAAGTGCGCCGACGTGGCCGGCGGCAACTCGGCCAACGGCACCGCGGTGCAGCTCTACGACTGCAACGGCACCACCGCCCAGCAGTGGACCGCGTCCGGCAACACCCTCCAGGCGCTGGGCAAGTGCCTGGACGTGGCCTCGGCCGGCACCGCCGACGGCAGCCAGACACAGCTGTACGACTGCAACGGCACCGCGGCCCAGCAGTGGACCAGAGGACCGAACAACGAGCTGGTGAACGCCGGTTCGGGCAAGTGCCTGGACGCCACCGGGCCGAGTTCGGCCAACGGCACCCGACTGCAGATCTGGACCTGCACCGGTGCCGCCAATCAGCAGTGGACGGCGCCCGCCGCCTGATCCACTGCCCGGG
>NZ_JACEGK010000812.1:0-2167 GCF_056859195.1 Streptomyces sp. NH27 | reverse complement strand
CCAGAGCGAGAAGAGGGAGGACAGCCATGGCACGTTCCGTGGTGGACACCGATGTCGTCGTGGTCGGCGCCGGACCGACGGGGCTGATGCTCGCGGGCGAACTGCTGCTGGGCGGCGCCCGCGTCATCGTCATCGAGAAGCTGGCCCGGCCGACCGGCCAGTCGCGGGGACTGGGCTTCACCGCCCGCGCCATGGAGGTGTTCGACCAGCGCGGGCTGCTGCCGGGATTCGGGCAGGGCGAGACGCTGGCGACCAGCCCGCTGGGCCACTTCGGCGGGCTGCAGTTCGACTACACCGCCCTGGAGGACGCCCACTTCGGGGCCCGCGGCATACCGCAGAACGAGACCGAGGCCGTACTGGAGGAGTGGGCCCGCAAGCTCGGCGCGGACATCCGGCGCGGCTGGGAGGTGGTCGAGCTGGCCGGGGGCTTCCTCGACGGCGACTTCGTCGAGGCCGTCGTGGCGACACCCGAGGGCACCCGGCGGTTGCGCGCCTCCTACCTCGTGGGCTGCGACGGGGGGCAGAGCCGCGTCCGCAAGGCGGCCGGCTTCGACTTCCCCGGGCTGCCCGCCACCCGCGCCATGTACCTGGCCGACGTCGTGGGCTGCGGGCTCAAGCCCCGGTTCCTGGGCGAACGCCTCCCGCACGGCATGGTGATGGCCGCGCCGCTGAAGGAGGGCGTCGACCGGATCATCGTCTGCCCGCACGGCACCCCGGCCCGCGAGCGGAACGACGATATCACCTTCGCCGAGGTAGCGGCGGCCTGGCAGCACATCACCGGCGAGGACATCAGCGGCGGCGACGCCGAGTGGGTCAGCTCCTTCAGCGACGCCAGCCGGCTGGTCGGGGAGTACCGGCGCGGCCGGGTGCTGCTGGCCGGCGACGCCGCGCACGTCCATCTCCCGGCCGGCGGCCAGGGGTTGAGCACCGGCGTGCAGGACGCGGCCAACCTGGGCTGGAAGCTCGCCGCCACGGTGCGCGGTATCGCACCGGCGGGCCTGCTCGACACGTACCACTCCGAGCGGCACGCGGTCGGGCAGCGGCTGATGATGAACACGCACGCGCAGGGGATCGTGTTCCTCGGCGGCGAGCAGTCGGATTCGCTGCGCGCGCTGTTCGCCGAACTCATCGAGCACGACGTGGTCAAGCGGCGCCTCGCGGGCATCGTCAGCCATCTCGACATCCGCTACGACCTCGGCGGCCCCGAGGCGGAGGCGGACGCCGGAGCGGAGGCGGACGCCGGAGCGGAGGCGGACGCCGGGGCGCACTCCCTGCTCGGGCGGCGGCTCCCCAAGCGGCCGATCAGCGGGGCCGACGGCGAGAGCGACACCTTCCACCCGCTGCACACCGGGCGGGGCGTCCTGTTCGACCTGGCCGACAGCGCCGCGCTGCGTGCCGCCGCCGGCCCCTGGTCCGACCGCGTCGACGTGGTGACGGCCGCCGCCAAGCCGGTCGAGGGCAGCACCGACCCGCTGGCCGGCCTGGCGGCGGTGCTCGTCCGCCCGGACGGCCATGTGGCGTGGACCGGCGAGGGCTCGCCCGACGGGCTCGCCGACGCCCTCGGCCGGTGGTTCGGCGACGGGCGAGCCGCGTAGTGGACGCGGCCGTCGAGGTGCCGCCCGCCGGGGAGGTCCGCGAGGTGCTGCTGGACGGCGCCGGGTTCGCCCTGTCCGCGCTGCTGAGCGAGCCGGCCGGCGGCGCCGCCCCCAGGGCGCTGGTCGTGGCGTTGCACGGCGGCGGCATGACCGCGAGGTACTTCGACGCGCCGGCGTGGCCCGGCCTGTCCCTGCTGCGGCTCGGGGCACGTCTGGGCTACACGGTGCTCGCCGTGGACCGGCCCGGCTACGGCAGGTCAGCCGAGGCGCTGCCGGCGGGGATGGGGGTGGAGGAGCAGACCACGGTGCTGCGTGCCGCCGTGGCCGGCTACGCGCGCCGCCGCCCCGCGGGTGCCGGCGTCTTCCTGCTGGGCCACTCCTTCGGCGGCAAGCCGGCCCTGGACTGGGCCGCGAGCGCCGAGGACGGCGACCGGCTGCTCGGCGTGGACGTCTCGGGCTGCGGCCGGCGGTACGCGGCGCCCGACGGGGCCGGCCCGCCGCCGGCGGGTGGCGGCGACCGGCGGCGGCACTGGGGGCCGCTGCGGCTGTACCCGCCGGGCACCTTCCGGGCC
>NZ_JACEGK010000811.1:0-2171 GCF_056859195.1 Streptomyces sp. NH27 | reverse complement strand
CGCCCTGACGTGCCCGCGCACCTGCGCCACCAGCGGCTTGGGCAGCTTCGCCATCCGCCGCATCAGATCGGCCAGTTGACGCGGTCCCTGCCGGACCCGGCGGTCGGAGAGGTCGGCACCGGAACAGAACGTGGTGCCGGTGTGGGTGAGCAGCACCGCGCGTACGGCGCCGTCCTCGCGGGCCTGCTCCAGCTCCGACGTCAACTGGTCGAGCAGGTCGGCGGACAGGGCGTTGCGGTTGCGGGGGGAGTCGAGGGTGAGGACGGCGATGCCCCGATCGAGGTGCCGGTGGACCAGCGGTGCTGTTGCCACGTACGGACTCCTGTCAGTAGGACTTGGGCAGGCCCAGCGTGTGGTGCGAGACGAAGTTGAGGATCATCTCGCGGCTGACCGGGGCGATACGGCCCACCCGGGACGCGGCGAGCAGCGTGGCGAGGCCGTACTCGGCCGTCAACCCGTTGCCGCCGAGGGTGTGTACGGCCTGGTCGACGGCTTTCGCGCCGGCTTCCGCAGCAGCGTACTTGGCCATGTTGGCGGCCTCACCGGCCCCCATGTCGTCGCCCGCGTCGTAGAGGTGGGCGGCCTTCTGCATCATCAACCGGGCGAGTTCCAGCTCGATATGGGCCTGTGCGAGGGGGTGGGCGATCGCCTGGTGTGCGCCGATCGGGGTCTGCCAGACCTGCCGGGTGCGGGCGTACTCCACCGCCTGGGACAGGGCGTAGCGGCCCATCCCGATGGAGAACGCGGCGGTCATCACCCGCTCCGGGTTGAGCCCGGCGAAGAGTTGGAGCAGCCCGGCGTCCTCGTCGCCGACCAGCGCGTCCGCGGGCAGCGGCACGTCGTCGAGGAAGAGCTGGAACTGCTTCTCGGGCGCTGCGAGCTCCATTTCGATCTGCTTGAACTCAAAGCCCGGCGTGCCGCGTTCGACGATGAACAGGCACGGCTTGAGCTTCCCGGTGCGGGCGTCGGCGGTACGGCCGACGATCAGCGTGGCGTCGGCGATGTCCACCCCGGAGATGAAGACCTTGCGGCCGGTCAGCAGCCAGCCGCCGGTGTCCGGGTCGCGGCGCGCGGTGGTGGAGATCCGGTGCGAGTTGGAGCCCGCGTCCGGTTCGGTGATGCCGAACGCCATCCGCAGCGAGCCGTCCGCGAGCCCGGGCAGCCAGCGTTCCTTCTGCTGCTGGGTGCCGAACCGGGCGATCACGGTGCCGCAGATCGCCGGCGACACCACGAGCAGCAGCAGCGGGCTGCCGGCCGCGCCCAACTCCTCCAGCACGATGGACAGTTCGGCCAGGCCCTGACCGCCGCCGCCGTACTCCTCGGGCAGGTTCACCCCGAGGTAGCCGAGCCGGCCGGCCTCCTGCCACAGTTCGTCCGGCTGCTTGTCGGCGCGGACGATCTCGGTGAAGTACGCCCGGCCGTAGCGGCGGCCGAGCGCGCCGACCGCCGAGCGCAGCGCGCGTCGCTCGTCGCTCTCCAGCAGTGCACGGTCGAAGGGGATCGCATCGGTGCTCATGGTCGCTCTTCCTCCCGGTACGTGGTGGTGGCACGCCGTAGGGCGCGCGTCACGGTGCCTGCTCCGGTGCGCCGCCGTCCTCCTTGACGACGGCCAGTACGGTGCCGGGTTCGACCTGGCGGCCCACCACGGCGGTCAGTTCGGTGAGAGTGCCGGCGGTGGGGGCGGTGACCACGTGCTCCATCTTCATCGCCTCCAGCCACAGCAGCGGCTGCCCGCGCTCCACCTGGTCGCCCGGCGCGAAGCGGCCCAGCCGGACCACGGTGCCGGGCATCGGCGCCCGTAGCGAACCCGGTGCGACCTGCTCGGCGGGGTCGGTGAAGCGCGGCAGCGCGGTCAGCGCGGCGCAGCCGGTGGGCGCGTCGACGAAGACCCGGTCGCCGTATGCGGCCACCTCGAACGCCCGCCGTACACCGGCGACTTCGAGCACCACGCGGTCCGGCGCGGCCGACACGAGGACGACGTCGTCGTGGCCTTCGGCGGTCAGGCCGTCGCGGGTCAGGCGGTAGCGGACCTCGTGCTCGGTGCCGGACGGCTCGGCGCGGAAGCGCTTGAGCTGCGGCTGCGAGGGGAGGTTGCGCCAGCCGCCGAGGCGGGCGGCGACCGGCGTTCCGCGGGTCGGGGGAGGGGGCGCGGTCGTGGCGGCGGGCAGGGC
>NZ_JACEGK010000810.1:0-2173 GCF_056859195.1 Streptomyces sp. NH27 | reverse complement strand
GCCTCACCCAGGGCAACCCTGAGCCGTCGGCCGATACCGCCTGTCCGTCCTGCGGTCAGCCATCGGCCCCTGCAGAGGCCGAGCCGCCGTCCTGGCGGAAGCCGGACGACCCGCCTTTGCCCGCGCCGATGTACCGCAAGCGCACCAAGGAGTCCCGCAGCCGGCCCCGCAGCATCCGCTTCACCCCGACCGCCGAACGCGTCATCGAAGAAGCGGCGAGGGCACGCGGCCAGTTCTTCGCGGGCTACGTCGGCGATGTCGCCTACGCGCATGCCCTCGGCAGGACTGCCGCGGCCAGCCCTGAGGACGACCCGATCCGCCCGCTCGTCGAGACCGTGGAACGGCTCATCGCCCAGCTCCGCCGGACCGGCAACAACCTCAACCAGGTCACCCACGCGGTCAACTCCGGCGCCATACCCGAACACGCCGAGCACGTCCTGGAACGCGTGGAAGCAGCCGTCGAGGAAGCCTTCACCCTCCTCGACGGCTTCACCGGCAAAGGGGCGGCCTGATGGTCCCCGACGTCTCCACCGGCTCCCACACCGCCGGACTGCTCCACTACCTCTTCGGCCCCGGCCGCCGAGACGAACACCAAGACCCGCACATCGTCGCCGCCTGGGACCTGGCCGGCGCCCCCGATCCCGGCCGCGACCCCGACGCCACCATCGCCCGGCTCGCCGACCGCCTCGACCTCCACGCACGCCTCCGGGCGAAGGAGACCGGCACCATGCCAGCCAAGCACGTATGGCACTGCCCCGTGCGCACCGCGCCCGGCGACCGCTACCTCACCGACGCCGAGTGGGCGCAGGTGGCCCGCCGAGTCGTTGCGGCGACCGGGATCGCCCCCGACGGCGATGACCTGGCCTGCCGGTGGATCGCCGTCCGGCATGCCGAGGACCACATCCACATCGCCGCGGTCTCCGTACGGGCCGACGGACGCCGCGCCCGTACGAACCGCGACGGCTGGCGTGCGCAGAAGGAATGCAGGCGGATCGAGGAGGAGTTCGGGCTGCGGCAGCTCAAGTCCGGCGACTTGACCGCGCCCAAGACGCCCACCAGCGCCGAACAGGCGAAGGCTGAGCGCATGGGCAAGAGCGTCACCAGCCGTGAGTGGCTGCGTGATCAGGCGTACGGCGTTCTGGCCGCTGTCCGCACCGAGGAGGAGTTCTTCGGCGTGCTGGGCACACTCGGCGTCAAGGTCAACAAGCGCATCGGGCCACAGACCGGCCAGGTCACCGGGTACAGCCTTGCCGCCCCCGACGACACCAACGCCCAGGGCACACCCGTCTACTTCAGCGGCTCCAAGCTCGCGCCCGACCTGTCCATCGTCCGCATCCGCGAGACCCTCGCCAACCCCCGCCCGCGCCCGGCGAAGCAGTCCCGGCCGCAGTCCCAGGACATCTGGCGGCAGGCGGAGAGCGCCCTGCGCGAGACAGCCACCGTCCTGGACGGCACCGACGACGCTGCAGCGCAGGCCCATCTCACCGCGTTCAGCACCCTGCTGCACAACACCGCCCTGGCCGCACCACCGGCAAGCCGGGCCGAACTCCAGGCCGCGGCGACCGCCTTCAACCGCGCCAGCCGCTCCGCTATCCGCGCCGACCACCAGAAGGCAACTGCCCTGCGCGACGCAGCCAAGGACCTCGTCTACGCCTCATCCGACGCCGGCGGCTTCGCCGTAGCGGTTCTCTTCGTCCTGATCCACACAGCCGCTGCAGCCGCCCGCTGGTACGAGCAGCGCGGCTACGAACAGCAGGCAGCCGCAGCCCACCAGGCCGTCATCCACCTCCGCACCGGCTACCAGCAGGCCGCAGTTCCCGTGCTGGCCGACCTCACCCGCCGCACCCCACGGCCGGAGACTGCCCAGCGCTTCGAGGCCACCGTCCGCCAAGCCATCCCCGACCACGCCGACCGCATCCTGGCCGACCCTGCCTGGCCCGCACTCACCACCGGCCTCGCCCAAGCCGAGACCACCGGCCACCACCTCTCCACCCTCCTGCGAAAGGTAGTCGCGGACCGCGAACTCGATTCCGCCCACGCGCCCGCCGAAGTGATCGCCTGGCGCCTGATGACCGCACCCAACCGCCGAGCAGAGGCAGCCCGCGCCCGCACCTATCAGCCGCCCGCGCCCGCAGGCGAACCCGCACGGTCGGTGCCGCCCCTGCCCCCGGCG
>NZ_JACEGK010000809.1:0-2183 GCF_056859195.1 Streptomyces sp. NH27 | reverse complement strand
CGCCGGGCGACGGCTCGTCTGCGCTTCGGCGCCGGTTAAAGGCTGGTTACCGACGGGTCGGTGGTCCGGCCCGCACGTGATCAACGGTGTTGGCTCGAGCGCGACTCAAAGCCGCTTGTCATCGCAGCAGGCGGACGGCTCCGCCATGTCCGCCGGGCGGTTCGCCGTACCCCGTCTCCGCCAGATTGGTCTAGTCCAAGTCTGGTTCAGACCATTGACGTGCACCTGATCAAGGGTTAACCATGCTGGTCGCCCCCTGTTGTTCCTCCTTCTCCCCCCGGAGGTCCTTGTGCAGTCAAGGTCAAGGAAGAGAGTGTTCGTGGCCGCCGCCACGAGCGCCGCCGTCGGACTGGGCTTGTTCACCGCCCTGGTCGGCGGTATCGGCACCGCGCAGGCGGACTCCGCCACCACAGCCGCGAAGCCCGCGGCCGCCGCGAAGCCCGCGGCCGCCACCGCGAGCAGCGGCGGAGCCAAGATCGCCTACTACGACCAGTGGAGCGTCTACGGCAACGCCTTCTACCCGAAGAACCTCGACACCGAGGGCCTCGCCGGCAAGCTCGACGTCCTCAACTACTCGTTCGAGAACATCGACCCGACCAACCTCACCTGTTTCGAGGCGACCAAGGCGTCCGACGCCTCGAACGAGCAGGACCCGAACGCGGGCGACGGCGCGGGCGACGCCTTCGCCGACTACCAGAAGTCGTTCGGCTCGGACATCAGCGTCAACGGCACCGCCGACGTCTACAACCAGCCGATCGTGGGCAACTTCAACCAGCTCAAGGAGCTGAAGGCGAAGTACCCGAACCTGAAGATCCTCGTCTCGCTGGGCGGTTGGACGTACTCCAAGTACTTCTCGGACGCCGCGGCGACCGACGCCAGCCGCAAGAAGCTGGTCAGCTCCTGCATCGACATGTTCATCAAGGGCAACCTGCCCGAGCAGGGCGGCTACGGCGGCGACGGCAGTGCGGCGGGCATCTTCGACGGCTTCGACATCGACTGGGAGTACCCCGGCTCGCCGGGCGGCCACGTCGGCAACCACTACAGCGCCGACGACAAGGCCAACTTCACCAAGCTGCTGGCCGAGTTCCGCACCGAACTGGACGCCTACGGCTCGGCCAACGGCGGCAAGCACCTGCTGCTCACCGCGGCGCTGCCGTCCGGTCAGGACAAGATCGCGAACATCGAGACCGACAAGATCGGGCAGTACCTCGACTACGCGAACGTCATGACGTACGACATGCACGGCGGGTTCGAGGCCACCGGCCCGACCAACGAGCAGGACCCGCTCTACCAGTCGCCGAGCGACCCCTCCGCGGTGATCCCGCCGGGCAACGAGAAGTACAGCACCGACAACGCGATCAAGGCGTGGACCCAGGGCGACCCGGCCTACGGCATCCCAGGCGGCATGCCGGCGAGCAAGGTCACCATGGGCTATCCGCTCTACTACCGCGGCTGGGACGGCGTGCAGGCGGGCAGCAACCACGGCCTCTACCAGCCCGCGAGCAGCCCCTCCGCGGCACGCGGGATCAGCGCGACCCCCGGGATCGCGTACTACAAGGAGCTGACCGGGGTCGTCGACAACCCGGCCGACACCTTCTACGACGCGCAGTCGCAGTCGGCCTACTTCTACAGCGGATCCACCTTCTGGACCGGCCTGAGCGACCAGTCGATCACGGCCAAGGCGAACTACGCGCACTGCAACGGGCTCGGCGGGTCGATGATGTACTCGCTGCTCGACCTGGACGCCTCGGCGACGCTCTTCAACAAGATCGTCACCGCCACCAACGGGTCGGCCTCCGACTGCTCCGGCGGAGGTACCACCACGGGGGGCACCTCCACGGGTACCTCGTCGGGTAGCACCGACGGCGGCACCACGGCGGGCACGACCGACGGCGGCACGTCGACCGGCACCACCGCGGGCACGACGGACGGCGGTACCTCGACCGGCACGTCGACCGGCACGTCGAGTGGCACCACCGGTGGCAGCGGCGGCAGTTGCACGCTCGCGTCGTGGAGTGCCAGTGCCGTCTACAACGGCGGCGACCAGGTCTCCTGGAACGGCCACAACTGGCAGGCCAAGTGGTGGACCACCAACGAGGAGCCCGGCACCACAGGTGAATGGGGCGTCTGGGACGACCTCGGCGCCTGCTGACCGTTCTCCCTCCCCGGCGGGCGTTCTCACG
>NZ_JACEGK010000808.1:0-2186 GCF_056859195.1 Streptomyces sp. NH27 | reverse complement strand
GCCTCCGCCTACGCGGTCATCGAGCAGGGCGGCAGCGCCACCGACGTCGGCCTGGTGATCGCCGCCCGCACCCTGGCCCTCATCGTCTTCCTGCTGGTCGGCGGCGCCGTCGCGGACCGGCTGCCCCGGCAGCGGGTGATGGTCGGCGCGAACATGCTCAACGCCACCTCCCAGGCCGCGTTCGCGGTGCTGGTGCTCACCGGGTCGCCGGCGCTGTGGATGATGGCCGCGCTGGCCGCGGTGGGCGGCACCGGGCAGGCGTTCTTCTCACCGGCGTCCGAGGGCATGCTCCTGTCCACGGTGGACCCGGCGCACGCGAGCAAGGCGTTCTCGGTCTACCGGCTGTCGATGAACGGCGCGAGTATCGGCGGCGCGGCCCTCGGCGGCGCGCTGGTGGCGGTGGTCGGCCCCGGCTGGGTGCTGGCCATCGACGCCACCGGCTTCGCGATCGCCGCGGCCATGCGCGCGAAACTGCGCACCCCCGTCGTGGAACGGTCCGCCGACTCCGGTGGCATCGTCCGCGAACTGCGCGAGGGCTGGTACGAGTTCGCCTCCCGCCCCTGGCTGTGGGGCATCGTGCTCCAGTTCGGCGTCGTCAACGGCGTGGTCACCGCGTCGGAGTCCGTCTACGGGCCGCTGGTGGCGCGCGAGCACCTCGGCGGCGCCGGGCCCTGGGGGCTCGCGATCGCCGCGGGCGGCGTCGGCACGATCTGCGGCGGCGTGCTGATGATCCGCTGGCGTCCGCGCCGGATGCTGCTCGCCGGCACCATCGGCGTCTTCCCGATGGCGCTGCCCGCCGCCGCCCTCGCGATGGCCGCTCCGCTACCGCTGCTGTCGACCGCCACCTTCGCCGCCGGGATCGCGGTGGAGGTCTTCGTGGTCGGCTGGATGCTGGCGCTGCACCAGGAGATCCCCGAGGACAAGATGTCGCGCGTCTCGGCGTACGACTGGCTCGGCTCGGTCTCCCTGACCCCGGTCGCCACCGCGCTCGCCGGCCCGGCCGCGATCGCCTTCGGCCGGACCCGGGCGTTGTGGGGCTCGGCCGCGCTGGTCGTGCTGCTCACCGGCGCGGTGCTGCTGCTGCTGCCGGACGTACGGCAGTTGGAACGCCGTACGAAGGTCACGTCGGCGCCCGCCGATCACGCCCCCGCCGCCCCCGCGGACCACGCCGGCACCGAGCAGCACCCCGCCGAGCCGCTCACGGCCGACTCGACGCCCGTCGCGGAGAGCGTGGACGGGCTCCCCGGCGCGACCTGATCACCGCCCCGCCCGCCCGCTGCGGGCCGCCCACGGCGGGCCGCGGAACGAACACGCTCCCGGGTCAGCCGATCGTGAACGCGCCGCCGGGCGGCTCGGGCGAGTCGGCCGCCTCCGCGTCGTGCACCGGCGCGCCCGGGAACGCCCGTACCGCCTGCGCCGTGCCCAGCACCCGCGCCGGGAACGGGTCCGCGGCGCACCGCCGCGCGACCACGGCCGCCGGCAACGGACCGCGGGTGGCCGCGAGTACCGCGTTGCCGTATCGGCGCCCGCGCAGCACCCCCGGCTCCACCAGCACGCACACCTCCGCGTCCGCGCCGAACGCCGCGCGTACGGTGGCCAGTTGCGAGCCGAGGAAGGTGAACGGCGCGGCGTCGGCGAGGTTCGCCACGTACAGGCCGCCCGGGCGCAGCACCCGGGCCGCCTGCGCCGCGCACTCGACCGTCGTCAGGTGCGCGGGGACCCTCGACCCGCCGAACACGTCCACGACGAGCACGTCGGCGCTCGCGTCCGGCCGCCCGGCCAGCCACTCCCGCGCGTCCGCGACATGCGTACGGACCGCCGGCGCATCCCACGGCAGGTACTCCGCGACCAGCCCGGCCAGGCCGCGGTCCGCCTCGACCACGTCCTGCACCGCCCCCGGCACTGTCCGCGCGAACCTGCGCGGCAGGGTCAGCGCCCCACCGCCGAGGTGCACGATCTCCACCGGCTCGGCCCGCGTGTCGCACACCGCCTCCACGACGTAGGCGACACGCCGTACGTACTCGAACTCCAGGTGCTCCGGGTCCGCCAGGTCCACATACGACTGCGGCGCACCGTCCACCGTCAGCAGCCACGCGTCATCGCGGTCCACATCCGGCAGCAGCTTCGCCTCCCCGAAGTCCACGGCCCTCATCACAGGAACAGCTTCACTCTCCACCCCGCCATCC
>NZ_JACEGK010000807.1:0-2186 GCF_056859195.1 Streptomyces sp. NH27 | reverse complement strand
GCGTCGTCCAGGTCGATCCGCCGGGCGTGCTGGAGCTGGCGGTGGGACAGGTCGAGGGCGACCGGGCGGGCGCCCCGCGCGGCGAGCCAGCGCGAGCACTGGGCGGCGCCGGCGCCGATCTCCAGGACGTCCAGGTCCTTGAGGGCGCCGGCCGGGCCGAGCAGTCCGGCGGCCGCCTCGTCGAGCCCCTCCGGGCCCCATATGAAGCGGTCGTCGCCGAGGAAGTCGCCGTGCTCGCGCTGGTACTCGTCGGCGTTGCGGTCCCACCACCGGCGGTTCGCCCTGCTGCTCTCCGTGGTCCCCGCGGTGCGCCGGGTCGCTTCGGGTTCGGGTCCTTGGATCATCGCGGCAGTCGTCGTACTCTCTGGGGAGACCAGCGGGTGGTGGAGTTGCGTCGGTTCGGTCCGTTATGCGCCTGCTGTGCCTCTTCGCGCATTGACCGTGCCCGGCTGCCCCCGTATGCTACAAGTTGCGCTGCGAGCCTGCGCGCCTCAGACGGAGCAGGCCACGCTCGAACTGTTGCAGAACCCTCGGCCTAGCGGCTTCGGGTCCCCACGAGTCGGTGGGGGCGGCAGGTAGAAAAAGGCTCCAAGCGTAGCAGTACCTACGACTTACTGTCCGTACCGGAGTCCTTTCCCTAATGACGAGCAGCACCGAGGCCCCTCGTACCACCCCGCAGGTGGCGGTCAACGACATTGGCAACGAGGAAGCCTTCCTCGCCGCGATCGACGAGACGATCAAGTACTTCAACGACGGCGACATCGTCGACGGCGTCATCGTGAAGGTCGACCGGGACGAGGTCCTGCTCGACATCGGTTACAAGACCGAAGGCGTCATCCCCTCCCGCGAGCTGTCGATCAAGCACGACGTCGACCCCAACGAGGTCGTTGCCGTGGGCGACGAGATCGAGGCCCTGGTCCTCCAGAAGGAGGACAAGGAAGGCCGCCTGATCCTCTCGAAGAAGCGCGCGCAGTACGAACGCGCGTGGGGCACCATCGAGAAGATCAAGGAAGAGGACGGGATCGTCACCGGTACCGTCATCGAGGTCGTCAAGGGTGGCCTCATCCTCGACATCGGCCTGCGCGGCTTCCTGCCCGCGTCGCTGGTCGAGATGCGCCGGGTCCGCGACCTCCAGCCGTACGTCGGCAAGGAGCTCGAGGCGAAGATCATCGAGCTGGACAAGAACCGCAACAACGTGGTCCTGTCCCGCCGTGCCTGGCTGGAGCAGACCCAGAGCGAGGTCCGTCAGACCTTCCTCACCACCCTGCAGAAGGGCCAGGTGCGCTCCGGCGTCGTCTCCTCGATCGTCAACTTCGGTGCGTTCGTGGACCTCGGCGGCGTCGACGGTCTGGTGCACGTCTCCGAGCTGTCCTGGAAGCACATCGACCACCCCTCCGAGGTCGTCGAGGTCGGCCAGGAGGTCACGGTCGAGGTCCTGGACGTCGACATGGACCGCGAGCGCGTCTCCCTGTCGCTGAAGGCGACCCAGGAAGACCCGTGGCAGCAGTTCGCCCGGACCCACCAGATCGGGCAGGTCGTGCCCGGCAAGGTCACCAAGCTCGTTCCGTTCGGTGCGTTCGTCCGCGTGGACGAGGGCATCGAGGGCCTGGTGCACATCTCCGAGCTGGCCGAGCGCCACGTGGAGATCCCCGAGCAGGTCGTCCAGGTCAACGACGAGATCTTCGTCAAGGTCATCGACATCGACCTGGAGCGTCGCCGGATCTCGCTGTCCCTCAAGCAGGCCAACGAGTCCTTCGGTGCCGACCCGGCCTCGGTCGAGTTCGACCCGACGCTGTACGGCATGGCCGCGTCGTACGACGACCAGGGCAACTACATCTACCCCGAGGGCTTCGACCCCGAGACCAACGACTGGCTCGAGGGGTACGACAAGCAGCGCGAGGAGTGGGAAGGCCAGTACGCCACGGCCCAGACCCGCTTCGAGCAGCACCAGGCGCAGGTCATCAAGTCCCGCGAGGCCGACGAGCAGGCGGCGGCCGAGGCCGGCTCCGCTTCCCCGGCGGCGGCTGCGGGCACCGGTGGTGGCGGCTCGTACTCCTCGGAGTCCGACGACACCAGTGGCGCCCTCGCCTCCGACGAGGCGCTCGCCGCACTGCGCGAGAAGCTCGCGGGCGGCCAGAGCTGACGCTCTCCGCTCCAGGCTCTTCGGTGGGCCCGCACCTCTCTTC
>NZ_JACEGK010000806.1:0-2198 GCF_056859195.1 Streptomyces sp. NH27 | reverse complement strand
GTGCGCGCTGGTCGTGCTCACCGGCGCAGGCCAGCCGGGCAACCTGCGCCGGGCACACGAGGCACACGCCCTCGGCTTCGTGAACAAGGACCGTTCGGCCGACCGGCTGCCCACCGCTGTGCGCCAGGCCGCCCAGGGGAAACGGTTCGTCGACGAGTCGCTCGCCGTGGAGTTCCTGCACGCGGCCGAGATGCCTTTGACCAGACGCGAGTTGAGCGTGCTGTCACTGAGCGCCGAGGGCGCCCCGGTCACCGAGATCGCCCACCGGCTGCACCTGTCCGACGGCACCGTGCGCAACTACCTCGCCGCGATCACCCGGAAGACGGGGGCCCGCAACCGGGTGGACGCGATCCGCATCTCGCAGGTCGCCGGCTGGGTGTGAGGGGGCCGCGGCGGCCGGGCCGTCCGCGTCGAGCACGGTAGTTACGGCGCGAGCGGTAGCCGCGTCGGTCCCGTCGGCGGCGTCGGTCGCGCTGGTCGTGCCGGCCTCGGACCAGCCGCCCACCAGATCCCGGTAGAGCGCCGAGCGGGCCGGCAGGTCCTCGTGCGTACCGCACACCGCGTGCGTGCCGTCCAGCACGAGGACCCGGCCGGCCCGCCGGGCCGAACTGATCCGGTGGGCGATCACCACCAGGGTGCCGCCGGGCCGCCGGGCGAACGCCTCCTCGGCGACGGCCTCGGCGGCCGGGTCGAGGTGGCAGGTCGCCTCGTCCAGCACCACAAGTCCCGCCGGGGAAAGGTACGTTCTGGCCAGCGCGATCAGCTGCCGCTCCCCCGCGGACAGCCGGGCCGGATCGACCTCGGCGTCCAGCCCGCCGAGCGCGGCCACCAGCGGCCCTGCCCCCACCACGCCTGCGGCGGCGAGCAGTTCGCCGTCACCCGGCTCCCCCGATTCCCCCGATTCCCCCATGGCGTCCGGCCCGGCCCGCAGATACGCCAGGTTCTCCCGGACCGTCCCGGTCAGCACGTACGCCTCCTGCGGTACGAGCGCGGGGCGGCCCGCGGCCCGTACCTCACCGCGACCGGGGCGCAGCAGGCCCGCGGCGAGGGCGGCCAGGGTGGACTTGCCGATGCCGCTCGGGCCGACCACGGCGAGGTGTTCGCCCGCCTCGACCGTCAACTCCAGTTCGTGCAGCACGGGTTCCGCGCCGGGCCCGTAGGCGAAGGTCACGTCGCGCAGCCGCAGCACGCACCCGGGCGCTTCGGGATACTCCACCACCGCTTCCGGGCACGGGAGTTGGTCCACCTCGCCGCCGATCCGGCGCAGTACGACGCCGAGCCGGGTGCCGGCCGCGCCCAGCGTGTGCACGAGGTTCTGCAGGGCCGGTTGCAGGGACTGGGTGAGGTAGGTGAGCGCGCCCAGCAGGTCGCCCGGGGTGAGGCGGTGCGTGCGGATCAGCCAGGGCGCGGCCACCAGCAGCAGTACCACGGGGAGTTGGCCGCCGACGGCGAGTGCGGCGGCGCGCAGCACGCCCCAGCGGGCGAGGGCGCGGGCGGTGTCCAGCGCGGTGTCGGCGCGGGCGTCGGCGCGGGCGGACATCAGCGGTTCCGCGCCGCACGCGGTGATGTCGCGCAGGCCCCCGGCGAGGGCGCCGTACTCCTCGGCGAGCGCTTCGTCGGCGGCGAGGTAGGCGTGCTGGCGGCGGGCCAGCGGGCGCAGGCCGGCCGCGAACAGTGCGACGCCGGCGGCAAGCGGCGGCAGGACGATCAGCAGCAACACCGGGGCGAGCGCGCACATTCCGGCGAGCGCGCCGGCCGCGGTGAAGACGAACGAGCGCAGCACCAGGACCAGGCCGCCGAACGTGTCCCTGGCGATCTCCACCTGGTGGGTCAGCCGCGAGACCACGGCGCCGTCGCCCGTCCGGCGCCCGCGCACCGCGGCCCGCAACCCACCGCGCACCACCCGCGCCACGAGGGTGTCCCGCAGCGGCTCCACCAGTCCGGCCAGCCCGCGGAAGACCCGCGCGGTGCCGTACGCGCCGATCGGCACCGTCGCGGCCGCCAGCGCGAGCCACCACAGCCCGGCGGCGTCGCGCCCGCGCAGGAAGCCGTCGTCCAGTGCCTTCGCAACGGCGTATCCGACCACGAACGTCTGCGCCGACTCCACCACCGACCACCCGGCGAGCACCGCAAGCCCCCGCGCCCGCTGCCGCAGATAGCCCCGCATCCGCACCGCCCCGTCACCCTTCACGGCTCCC
>NZ_JACEGK010000805.1:0-2205 GCF_056859195.1 Streptomyces sp. NH27 | reverse complement strand
CGGCCTCGACTGGCCCGGCCTCCTGCTGCTCGCCACGGCGGCGGGCGGGGGCCTGCTGGGGGTGTCGGCGGCCTCGGGCCTGCCGGTGCCGGGCTGGGCGGTCGTGGCGCTCTTCGCGGTGGCGGCTGTGGCCGGCTGGGGTTTCGTGGTGCGGCAGGGCCGGGCGCGGCACCCGCTGCTCGACCTCGCGCTGGTCCGCAACCGTACGGTCTCCCTCGGGCTGGTCGGCGCGCTCAGCGGTTACCTGGTGCTCTTCGGCCCCCTCGTACTGGTGCCCGTCGTGCTCACCGCGTCCGGCTCGTCCGCGCTGGTCACCGGGCTCGTACTCACCGCGCTCCCGGCCGGGTTCGCGGCCGCCGCGACCGGCGGCGACCGTATCCTGCCGCGCGGGCTGTCGGACCGGGGCCGGTGCGTGCTGGGCGCGGGCGTGCTCACCGCCGCGACGGCCGCGCTCCTCGTGGTGCCGCTGACCGCGGGCCTGCTGGCCGTGGTGCTCGCCGTCGTCGGCCTGGGCCTGGGCACCTTCACCCCGGCGAACAACGCGATGATCATGGCGGTGATACCGCGCCGATCCTCCGGTACCGGCGGCGGCCTGGTGAACATGGCGCGCGGGCTCGGCACGGCGCTCGGCGTCGCTCTGGTGACGCTCGCACTGCACCTCGGCGAGCGGTACGGCCCGGCCCGGGGTGCCGTCGGCAGCACGGGCGCGGCGCGCTGGGCGGTCGCGGTGCTGGTGGCGGCTTCGGTGGTGGCGGTGGCGGCCGCGTGGGCCGGGCCGCGGACGGCGGCGCATCGGCCGGGCGGGGACGGGGACGGGGACGCGGGTGGTGATGCGGGCGCGGGGCCGGCGCCCGGGAGCGACGTACGGGCGGGCTGAGGCGCGGTAGGCGCGGCGCGGTGCAGGTGGCGGCTTCGGTGCGACAAGGTGCCGCCGGTCGGCGGCGCGTGTCGGCGCCGTATGCCGTACCGCTGTGGAGGTCCGGCGACCGTATGTCGTTTTCGGCAGGGAGATCCGGAGCGCGGAACCGGGCCGTAGGCTTGGGCCATGTCGTCGCAGCCGTCCCCCGAACTCGCCGCGTCCGGTGACGCCTCGGACGCCCGCCGGCTCACCGATGCCGTCACGCGGCTGCGCCGCGCGCTGCGGGCGTCGATCCGGACCGACTACCCGTGGGAGACCCTGCCGATGGCGCAGGTCGAACTCCTCCAGGTGCTCGCCGAGCGGTCGCCGGCCCGGGTCAGCGAACTGGCCAGCCGGCAGCGGCTGGCGAACAGCACGGTGAGCGGCCTGGTCAGCCAGATGATCACGTCGGGCCTGGTCACCCGGGATGTCGATCCGGGCGAGCGGCGGGCCGCCGTCGTCGCGCTCACCGATGTCGGGCGCGAGCAGCTCGCCGCGTGGACCCGGGCCCACGAACGGCGGCTCGACGCCGCGCTCGCCGCCCTGGACGACGCCGACCGTGACGCCGTCCGCTCGGCCCTCCCCGCGCTGTTCCGCCTGGTCGGCCACCTCAACGACGACCAGCCCTGACGCCGGCGGCGCGTCCTCGTCAACTCCGCACCACGATCTGCCACACAATGGCCAGCCGCGGCGCCTCCAGCACCACCCAGTGGAAGGCCATCCCGGGCAGCAACTCCGCGCGCCTGCCGACCCCGTCGGCCGTGCCCGCGCCCTGGGCGGACGCGTCCGCCAGCCGGTCCAGGGCCTCGTGGATCTCGCGCTGCCGCTCGGCGTCGTAGGTGCTCAGCTCCATTGCGACCTCGGCCGTGGTCGTCACCCTCAAGCCACTCAAGCCACTCACGCGTCCACCTCTTCTTCCTCTTCTTTCCGCGCTCCGTGTTCCCTGTTCCGCTGCGGGACCGCCTGCCCCTGATCGCGCGATGCAGCCGTGCGTCCCGCCGGCGTCCAGCTTGCCGTTCCGGCAAGGAAGCTTGGGCTTACGGCACGAGCGCACGCATGCTCGGCGATGCACCGGAAAGCGATGCACCGGAAGCCGACGACAGCGAGAGGAGCCGTCCGGATGGGCGAGGTGGCAACTGCGGAGGAGTTCTGGGACGAGCGGTACGGCGGCACCGAGCGGATCTGGAGCGGGCGGCCCAACGCCGCGCTGGTCCGCGAGGTCACCGGCCTGAAGGCGGGCACGGCGCTCGACCTGGGGTGCGGGGAGGGCGGGGACGCGATCTGGCTGGCCGAGCAGGGCTGGCAGG
>NZ_JACEGK010000804.1:0-2205 GCF_056859195.1 Streptomyces sp. NH27 | reverse complement strand
CCCGAGTAGGCCCACTACGAGGGCTTCCGGCCGCCTTGCGGCCTGGGGGCACCCCCACGCCGAAGGCCATGGGGGAGCACCAGGACACCTCGCTACCGGGCAAACCTTGCCGGTCACGGCACTAGCGCCGTGGCCGGAGAGGTTCACCGGTTCGCGGTGTCCGGCACCTCTCCGCCTTGCGAGGCTGGGGGCGCCCCCGCGCCGAAGGCCATGGGGGAGCAGCGGACGCCGCGAACCCGGCGGACCCTTCCGGCTGCGGCTTGGACCGGCCGGCAAATGGAGGGTGGGAGAAGGAGCGGGTCGTCAGCCGCCGGGGCGGCCCCATCCGCCGGGCGAGGAGGTGTCGTCGGACCCCTTGGCGGTGTCAATGTGGTCTGCTAGCTTCCACGTTGACACTTTGACAACGTTGCCATCGCGGTTCAGGGCGTGGTCGGTGCGTCGATCCGGCGTGCCCGGGGCGCCGGACGGCGGTGCGTGCAGCGTGCCGCGTGGTTCGGCCGTGCGGGTGCGAAGGGAGTGGACGCCATGGACTCGGGTGCGGCCGCACGAGAGCCGGCACGTGAACCGGCACAAGAGCTGGGGCGGGAACCGCGACGAGAGTCGCGGCGCCTCACCAGACGCGGCGTCCTGGGGACCGCGGGCTCCGGAGTCGTGGCGGGCACGCTCGCGGCCGCGGGCCTCGGCGGCCTGGGGACGGCGGCGGCGCACGCCGACGCCCCTGCGCAGGGCGGCAGGTCGGCACAGCAGCATTCGGCCGGGAGCGGCGTACGGGTCGGATACACCATGCCGACTCTGGCGTTCGGCGACTCCGCCACGCAGCACCTGGTCGGCACCGCCTATGAGTCGGCGCTGACCGACCTGTTCGGCATCAACACCGCCTACGCGGACCCGGGGACGTATGACGCCGCCGGGCTGGTGACGTATCCGAGTGGTTCGTTCATCCGGGCCGGCGGCGGGTATCCGTTGCCGCAGCGGTGGACGCGCGACGCGGCGGTCAACGCGTGGAACGCGGCGAGCCTGCTCGGTCCGGTGATCGGCCGCAACAGCCTGTGGTCCGTGGTGGACCGGGCTGACGACGGCCTGATCGTGCAGCAGGACAACCAGTGGTGGGACCAGGTGGTCTGGGTACTCGGCGCCTGGAACCACTACCTGGTCACCGGCGACCGGGAGTTCCTGGCCGCCGCCTACACCACGGCCGCCAACACGCTTGCCGCCCGCAAGGCGAAGAACTTCAACGCCGACTTCGGCCTCTACCAGGGCCCTTCGTTCATGAACGACGGCATCGCCGGCTACCCGGCCCCGCCGTGGACCACCGGCGTCGACTCGTCGTTCGTACTGGACTACGCGCATACCGACGAGTTGATGTGCCTGTCGACCAACTGCCTCTACTACGGGGCCTATCGGGCGGCCGGCGACATGGCGCAGACGCTGGGGCGCCCGGCGGACGCCGCCGCCCACCGTGCCGCCGCCCAGGCCGTGCGGGACGCGATCGACACGCACCTGTGGCGCGAGGACGCGGGGTCGTACGGCTACTTCGTGCACGGTCAGGACGCGTTGGCGGGCCGGCTCGACACCTCCCAGGAGGGCGCGGGCCTGGCGTTCGCGGTGCTGCTGGGCGTGGCGGACGCCGACCGCGCGCGCCGGGTGGTGGGCGCCGCGCACTGGCAGCCGCATGGCATCGTGAACGTGTGGCCGCACTTCGAGCGGTTCGGCGACGACCGGCCCGGCCGGCACAACGTCACCGTGTGGCCCATGGTGCACTCGATGTTCGGCCACGCCGCGGCCGTCGCCGGGCGGGCGGACCTGTTCGCCCGGGCGGTGCGGGAGTTGGCCTCGCTCGTCAAGGGCAGCGACAACGGCTTCTACGAGCTCTACAACTCGCTGTCGGGCGCGGTGGACGGCGGCTGGCAGACGGGCGGCGACGGCACCGCCTCGCACTTCACCTCGCAGCCCGACCAGGCGTGGTCGGCGACGGGATACCTGCGGATGATCCTCGCCGGCCTGTTCGGGGTGGACTGCACCGAGCAGGGCCTGCGGATCGCCCCGACGCTGCCGGACGGCTGGGGACCGGTGACGCTCGGCGGGCTGCCGTACCGCGACGCGACCGTCGACATCACGCTCAAGGGCGCGGGTACCCGCGTGCACGCGTGCACGCTGGACGGCCGCCGCGCGGCGCCGGTCGTGCCGGCCGGCGCCGGCGGCCAC
>NZ_JACEGK010000803.1:0-2207 GCF_056859195.1 Streptomyces sp. NH27 | reverse complement strand
GTCGGAATCGGTACGGAGACCGGCAGCACCGCCGTACCCGTATCCGTGCCCCCGGCCGTACTCGTAACCCCGGCCGTGCCCAGCAGCTCCGCCGGCGACCACTACCGCATGCTCGACACCATCCGCGAGTACGGCCACGCGTGGCTGAGCGAGCTCGGCGAGGTCGCCGACACCCAACGCCGGCACGCCGACTACTTCACCGGGCTCGCCCGCTGGGCCGACGCCGTCTGGTCGGGGCGCGACCAGTTGCTCGGCTACCGGCGGATCGAGAACGCCCATCCGGACCTGCGCGCCGCGCTCGACCACTGGCTCGACCACGACAGCGTCGCGGCTGCCGAACTCGCCGGCCTGCTGGTCTACTTCTGGACCTGCTGCGGGCACCTCAAGGAGGCCCGGGCCTACCTCGAACGCGCCCTGGACCAGCACACCGCCCCCGGCCCCGCCCGCACCCGCGCCCTGATCGGGCTCGGCGCGACCCTCACCCTCCAGGGCGAGTACGAACGCGCCGCCGACATCAGCGACCGCGTACAGGCCGCGGTGGCGGCGCGCGGCGACGTCGAGGAACGGATCGCCGCCGCCTGCCTGACCGGCCTGCTCGGCATACTCACCGGGCAGTCGCGCACGGCCCTGGACGCCGTACGGGAAGCGCTCGGCTCCGCACCGGGCTCTGCACCGGGCTCCGTTCCCGGTGCCACCCGCGGCCGCGCCCGGGGCTCGGTACCCGGCGCCGCGTTCGCCACCCCCGACCGGCTGCGCTGTCACCTCGTCGAGGTGCTCTCCCTCACCGCGCTGGGCGACTTCGCCGAAGCCCGGTCGCGGGCACTGGAGTTGCGCCGGCACTGCGTGGAGATCGGCGAGGTGTGGGCACGCTCCTACCTGGACTACCAGCTGTCCATCGTGGCCCTCTTCTCCGCCGCACCCGAGGACGCCATCGCGTACGCGCGCACCATGCTGGAGAGCAAGCACCTGCTCGGTGACGCCTTCGGCATCGCGCTCGGCCTCGACCTGCTGGCCGCCGCGCTCGCCGCCGCCGGCCACGCGGAACAGGCCGCGTCGGTCTACGGCACCGGCGGGGCGTACTGGCGCAGCGTCGGCCACCCGCAGCGCGGGGCACCGGAGTTGCAGACGGTACGCGACCGCTGCGAGCGGACGGCGCGCGCGGCGCTCGGCGACGACGGATACGCGGCCGCATACGCCCGGGGCGCCGCCGCCCACGGCCCGACCGCCCTTGCCGCCGCCCTCCAGCCCGACGGCGCCGCCCACGAATGACGCCACCGGCCGTCTCGGGCTCGCTTCGGGCCCGCTTCGGGCTCGCCCGGAGCGGGGGGCCCGTAACGGGGTTGCCGGTGCCGGGGCCACCGGTGCCGGGCTCGCCCGTTTCGAGTGCGTTCCCCTCCCCGGCTACCCTTCGCCGGTTACCTTCGACCTCTCGGGCACGTCACAGCGGTGACGGAACTCGCGCGAGGAAGGTCAAGACTGCGGCCGGCCCGCCAGGAGGCGGCCGCGATCGACAACCTCGCCGGCTGGCTGGCCACCCGCATGATGACCGCGGCCGGCCCGGACTTCTACGAGCAAGGCGACATCTGGGCCCAGGTCGCCAAACACCGGACAGGCGACAACGACCCGCAGCCGGGAACGGCAACACTGGCCGCGGTGCAGCTTCTCGTCACCGCCGCGAGCGACAGTCCCGGCAGCCCCCTGACACTGGCGCCCGACTGGTCGGCCGCCTTCGAAGACGCCGGACATGCTCTCGAGGGCCTGGCTCAACAAGGCGTTCTCACCCGGGCCTTGCGGGCGACCCTCACCGACCACCTGCTGTTCGCCTTCAACCGACTTGGCATCCCCGCCCAGCACCAGCACCTGCTGGCCACCACTGCCAGCAAAGTGATCTTCCACCGGCAACCGGCATCGGGCGACGCCCCGCACGGCAGTCACAGCGACAACGACCAGACCCCTACTGTGAAGACGGTGACCACGGACATGACGGACCAGACGACCGCAGCACCCGAGCGGCTGCGCGAAGCCCACGTCGCCTACAACGACCGCCTCGGCACCTTCCGCACCCCCCAGGTGAAGGCCGCCTTCCGCCACGTCCCCCGCCACCTGTTCCTCCCCGGGGTGGACCTGGCCACGGCCTACGCCCGCAAAGCCGTCGTCACCCAACGCGCCGCCGACGACCTCCCCGACGAGCCCGCCCTCGCCTGAGC
>NZ_JACEGK010000802.1:0-2226 GCF_056859195.1 Streptomyces sp. NH27 | reverse complement strand
CGCTCCACCCCTGGTACGCGCTCCCGCCCCCGACGCCCGCTCCAGCCCCGACCCTCACTCCACGACGTGCCGGCCCTCCGGCCGGGCGGTGCACGCCGAACGGAAGGCGCCGTGCGCGCCGTGGTGCCCGGCAGCGGGTGTGAAGCGCTCGTCCAGCACCCGCCCGGCCGCCTCGGCGAGCAGGTCCTGGGCCCACTCCCCCTCGATGGGCTCCTGCCGCTGCACCGCCGGAAGCGCGTCGCCGCCCTCCTTGCGGGTGGCGCCGAGCCGGAGTTGGACGAGTTCGGCGCCGCCGGGATGCGGACGGGCCCCGCCGAAGAGCGGGTCGACGGCGCCCTCGCGGACGGCGAGCTGGTAGACCGCGAGTTGGGGGTGGCGGGCGACCTCTTTCGCGGTGGGCTTGGCCCGCCCGGTCTTGAAGTCCACGACGTACGCGTGCCCTTCGGCGTCCGTCTCCACCCGGTCCATGCTGCCGCGGATCCGCACCTGCGCGTCGCCCGCCTCCAGCGTCACGTCGAACGCGTGCTCCCCGGCGACCGCTTCACGGCCCCGCTCCATGACGTGCCAGCGCAGGAAGCGTTCCAGCGCGGCGCGCGCGTTCTCCCGCTCCTGCCGGGACTTCCAGGGCGCGTCGAAGGCGAGCGCGTCCCATACGGAGTCCAGCCGCGTCATCAGCACGTCGAGGTCGGCGGGGGCGCGGCCGGAGGCCACCTCGTCGGCCAGGACGTGCACCACGTTCCCGAAGCCCTGCGCTGCCGTCGACGGCGGATCGGCCTTGACCTCGCGCCCCAGGAACCACTGCAGCGCGCAGGTGTTGGCGAGCTGGTCGAGCGCGCTGCCGGACAGCACGACCGGCTGGTCCCGGTCGCGGACCGGCACGGCCGACCGGGTCGGCTCGTACAGGCCCCACCAGCGGTCGGGGTGCGCGGTGGGCACCAGCGGGTGGCCCTCGTCGGTGAGCGAGGCCATCCGGGCCAGCCGGCGGGCGGCGGCGTCCCGCAGCTCGGGGGACGCCGCCGGGTCCACGGTGGTCGCGCGCAGCTCCGCGACGAGCGCGGCCACCGCGAGCGGGCGGCGCGGCCGGTGGCCCACGTGCACCGGCTCCACGCCGAGTTCGGCGAGGAACCGGGAGGGCTGGTCACCGTCGTCCGCCGCGGACTTCACCGCGGTCACCAGCAGCCGGTCCCGGGCGCGGGTCACCGCGACGTAGAACAGCCGGCGCTCCTCGGCCAGCAGCGCGCCCGGGGTGAGCGGCGGTGCGAGGCCGTCGCCGCCGATCCGGTCAGCCTCCAGCAGCGAACCGCGGCGCCGCAGGTCCGGCCACACGCCCTCCTGCACGCCCGCCACCACGACGAGCGGCCACTCCAGGCCCTTCGCACGGTGCGCGGTCATCAGGCGTACGGCCTCGGGCCGGACAACGCGGCCGCCGAGCGTGTCGGCCACGATGTCGAACGACGACAACTCGTCGATCAGGTTCAGCGCGCCGCGGCCCCCGGTGCGCTCCTCCGCCCGGGCCACCGTCTCGAACAGCGCACACACCGCGTCCAGGTCGCGGTCGGCGTTCCGCCCGGCCGGACCTCCGCGCAGCGCCGCCCGCTCCAGCCGCCCCGGCCACAGCGAGCCGTTCCACAGCGCCCACAGCGCGTCCTCCACGGTGCCGCCCGCCGCGAGTCCCGCGCGCGCCGCGGCAAGTTGCGCCCCGACCCGCTGCGCGCCACGCGCATACGACGGGTCGTGCGCCGCCAGCCGCTCCGGCCGCGCGACCGCCTCCGCGATCAGCAGGTCCGAGGGGCGCGGCACCGCCACGCCCGCCGCCCGCTCCTCCTCGCGCAGCGCGCGCCCCAGCTTCCGCAGGTCCGCCGAGTCCATACCGCCCAGCGGCGACGTGAGCAGGGTCAGGGCGTCCTCGACGGTGAGCCCGGGGGCGTCTCCTTCCGCGCCGCCGTCCCCGCTCCCGCTCCCGGCCGCGTCCGCGACCTCGTCCCCGTCTCCGGCCCCGTCGACAACTTCGACCTCGTCCCCGTCCTCGGCTGCGGCCTCGACCTCGACCTCGTCCTCCGGTCCGACCTCGTCCCCGGATACGGCCTCTTCCGCGTCCCCGCGCGCCTCCCCGTACGACACCGCCGGCGCCGCCGCTTCCGCCGCCACCCGCAGCGCCAGCAGCAACGGGGCGACAGCCGGGTCCGCGTGCAGCGGGGTGGCCGACGGGGCGAGGTCGATCGGGAC
>NZ_JACEGK010000801.1:0-2227 GCF_056859195.1 Streptomyces sp. NH27 | reverse complement strand
CCCCCATAGAATCGGCCGGGTGACCGTACTCGCTGTTCCCGGCTCGAAATCCGTGACCGCCCGCGCGCTGTTCCTCGCCGCCGCCGCCGACGGGGTGACCGTGCTCCGCGATCCGCTGCTCTCCGACGACACGGAAGGCTTCGCCGAGGGCCTGACCCGGCTCGGCTACGACGTGCGGCGCACCGACCGCGAGTGGCGGATCACCGGGCGCCCGGCCGGCCCCGCCGCCGACCACGCCGACGTCTTCACCCGCGACGCGGCGACCGCCGCCCGCTTCCTGCCCGCGCTGGCGGCGGCCGGCCACGGCACGTTCCGCTTCGACGCCTCAGCGCAGATGCGCCGCCGCCCGGTCGCCCCGCTGACCGAGGCGCTGCGCAGCCTCGGCGTGGATCTGGTGCACGAGGAGAAGGACGGCCACCTGCCGCTGCGGGTGGAGGCGCACGGCATCAAGGGCGGTGCGATCGACCTGGACGCGAGCTTGTCCTCGCAGTTCCTGACCGCGCTGCTGCTGGTCGGCCCGCTCACCGCGGAGGGGCTGCGGATCAGGGTGACCGGCATCGTGTCGGTGCCCTACGTCGAGATCACCCTCGCGATGATGCGCCGCTTCGGTGTCGACGTGGTCCGCGACGGCGACACCTTCGTGGTGCCGCCGGGCGGCTACCACGCGCAGGACTACCCGATCGAGCCGGACGCCTCCACCGCGAGCTACGTGTTCGCCGCGGCCGCGCTGGCCGGCCGCACCGCGACCGTGCCGGGGCTGGGCGGCGACGCGCTCCAGGGCGACCTGCGGTTCGTGGAGGTGCTGCGCCGGATGGGCGCGGCGGTCGAGACCACCACGGACGCCACCACGGTGACCGGCACCGGGCGGCTGTCCGGCCTGACCGTCAACATGCGGGACATCTCCGACACGATGCCCACCCTCGCCGCCATCGCGCCGTTCGCGGACGGCCCGGTCCGGATCGAGGACGTCTACAACACCCGTGTCAAGGAGTGCGACCGGCTGGAGGCGTGCGCGCTGAACCTGCGGGCGCAGGGCATCGAGGTCGCCACCGGCCGGGACTGGATCGAGATCCGGCCGGGCACCCCGAAGCCCGTCGAGATCGCCTGCCACGCCGACCACCGCATCGCGATGAGCTTCGCCGTCGCGGGCCTGCGCACCCCGGGCACGACCTTCGACGACCCGGGCTGCGTGAAGAAGACGTTCCCCGGGTTCCACGAGTTCTTCGCGCAGCTGCGGCACACCTGGGACGTCTGAGCCGATCCCCTTTCGCCCGCCCACCCCAACGGACGGGCGGGCGGCGTGCGTTGAGCTCCGACGACGGCGGCGGCGCGGGCCGGGCCGCTACGGTGCCGGGCCGCTACGGCGCCGGGGCGAGCGTGGGCTCGCGGTTCAGCGCGATGCCGAAGTGGTTGCGGTAGGCGGCCAGCACCTCGGCGGGGCCGGGCAGTTCGCGCTCCTGCCGGGAGCTGCCCGCGGTGCGTACGAGGGTGCGCCCGCTGAGCGTGACCCGGCCGTCGGCGGTGAGCCGGGAGCACACCAGGGACTTGCGGAAGTGGGACAGCGGTGAGGTGCGTTGCCACCAGCTGGTGGCGGCGAAGTCGGCGAGCGTGCGCGGGCGTTGCTCGACGCGGTACTGCGGTTCGTCGTCGCGCAGCACGTCCAGGTCGCCGTCGGGCGCCTCGCGTATCGTGAACACGCCGCCGGGCTCCGGCTGTTCCGCACGGCTGCCGTAGGACAGCGGGAAGTAGCTGTGCCGGCCGAAGCCGACGTCCGCCAGCCAGGCGGCGCCGTCCGCGGTGCGCACCCGCAGCGTCATATGGTCGAAGGGCGGGCCGAGTTCGCCGTCGTCACCGAAGGACCGGCAGGTCAGCAACTCCACCTCGTACCCGAGCGCGCGCAGCAACTCGGCGAAGGCACCGTTGAGTTCGTAGCAGAAGCCGCCACGCCTGCCGTCCACGATCTTCGCCACCAGCGGGTCGGGCGCCAGCACGATGTCCTCGCCGAGGTGGATCGAGAGGTTCTCGAACGGCACCGTGCGCAGATGGGCCAGGTGCAGCGCGCGCAGCGCGTCGAGGTCGGGGCGCACCGGCCGCTCGGCGCCGATGTGCTTGAGGTAGGCCGCGGCCCGCTGTTCGTCCATGCCTCCAGTTATCCCGCACCGCGTGCCCTGGCGTCACCCTCCCCAGGGCGGGGACGTGCCCTCGGACCTGGGGCGTACGTCCGAAG
>NZ_JACEGK010000800.1:0-2233 GCF_056859195.1 Streptomyces sp. NH27 | reverse complement strand
CGTCGCCCCCACGGCCCCCACAACCCCCGTGGTCCCAACAATCCTCCGCGGTGTCGAGCACGACCTCGTACCCCGACGCCCACGGCGGCCCCGGCAGCGTGAACTCCATTGGCCGGTGGTCGGCGTGCACGATCAGCAGGAAGCTGTCGTCCACCACCGGCTCGCCGCGCGCGTCCCGCTGCGGGATGTCCTGTCCGGACAGCAGCATCCCCAGCGTCGCGGACGGTGCGAACCAGTCCTCCTCGGCCATCTCCCGCCCGTCCGGCCCGAACCAGGTCACGTCCCGCAGCCCCTCGGGCGCCAGCGACAGGCCGGAGAAGAAGCCGCCGCGGCGCAGCACCGGGTGCGCGTGGCGCAGCGCGATCAGCCGCGCGGCCAGGTCCAGCAGCGCCGCCCAGGACGGGTCGTCGCGCAGCGACCAGTCGATCCAGCCGGTCTCGTTGTCCTGGCAGTAGGCGTTGTTGTTGCCGCCCTGGGTGCGGCCCATCTCGTCGCCGGCCACCAGCATCGGCACCCCGGTGGACAGCAGCAGCGTGGCCAGCAGGTTCCGCAACTGGCGGTGGCGCAGCGCGAGGACGTCCGGGTCGTCGGTGCCGCCCTCCGCGCCGCAGTTCCAGGAGCGGTTGTCGTCGGTGCCGTCCCGGCCGTCCTCGCCGTTGGCCGCGTTGTGCTTGCCGTCGTAGCTGACCAGGTCGCGCAGGGTGAAGCCGTCGTGCGCGGTGACGTAGTTGACCGAGGCGTACGGCCGCCGGCCGCCCCAGTCGTAGAGGTCGCTCGAACCCGACAGCCGGTAGCCGAGGTCGCGCACGTCGCCGGTCGCACCGCGCCAGAAGTCCCGCACGGTGTCGCGGAACCGGTCGTTCCACTCGGTCCACAGCGGCGGGAAGGCGCCCACCTGGTAGCCGCCGTCGCCGACGTCCCAGGGCTCGGCGATCAGCTTCACCCGGCGCAGCACCGGGTCCTGGGCGATCACCGCGAGGAACGGCGAGAGCATGTCCACGTCGTGCAGCGAGCGGGCCAGCGCGGCGGCGAGGTCGAAGCGGAAGCCGTCCACGCCCATCTCGGTGACCCAGTAGCGCAGGCTGTCGGTGATCAGGCGCAGTACGTGCGGCTGCACCACGTTGAGGGTGTTGCCGCAGCCGGTGTAGTCGGAGTAGCCGCGCGGGTCGGGGCCGAGCCGGTAGTAGCCGCGGTTGTCGATGCCGCGCAGCGACAGCGTCGGGCCGCCCTGGCCGCCCTCGGCGGTGTGGTTGTAGACCACGTCGAGGATCACCTCTATGCCCGCCGCGTGCAGCGCCCGCACCATCCGCTTGAACTCCCCGACCTGCCCGCCCCGGCTGCCGCTGGCGCTGTAGCCGGCGTGCGGGGCGAAGTAGCCGATCGAGTTGTAGCCCCAGTAGTTGTGCAGGCCCCGGCGCAGCAGGTGCTCCTCGTCGGCGAACTGGTGCACCGGCAGCAGTTCCACGGCGGTGACGCCCAGCCGGGTCAGGTGCGCGATCGCCGCCGGGTGGGCGAGGCCGGCGTAGGTGCCGCGCAGCTCCGGCGGGACATCGGGGTGCCGCCGGGTGAACCCGCGTACGTGCAGTTCGTAGATGACCGTGTCCGACCAGGGCGTCTTGGGGCGGCGGTCGTCCTGCCAGTCGTCGTCGTCCTCGACCACCACACCCTTGGGGACGTACGGCGCGGAGTCGCGGTTGTCCCGCACGGTGTCGGCGACGTCCTGCTCCGGCCAGTCGCGCGCGTGGCCGTACACCTCGGGGACCATCGCGAACTCGCCGTCCACCGCCCGCGCGTACGGGTCGAGCAACAGCTTCGCCGGGTTCCAGCGAGCGCCGGTCCACGGGTCCCAGCGGCCGCCGACCCGCAGGCCGTAGCGTTGGCCGGGGCGCACGCCGGGCAGGAAGCCGTGCCATACCTCGTGGGTCAGCTCGGTGAGCGGGGCGCGGGTCTCGGTGCCGTCGTCGGCGAACAGGCAGACCTCGACGGACTCCGCGCCGCCGGCCCACAGCGCGAAGTTGGTGCCGGGCGTGCCGTCGGGGCCGGTGTGGAAGCGGGCGCCGAGCGGCTGCGGGGAGCCGGGCCAGACCGTGAAGGACGCCTGCGGCGCGCCAGCGGGGGAGGGCGCGTGCGGACGGGGGCCGGGACCGGCATCGTCCGTCGCCACCGTGGTCGTAGCGATGCCGTCCGCCACCATCGCGGTGGTAGCGGCATCGTCCGTCGCCACCGCGGTCGA
>NZ_JACEGK010000799.1:0-2261 GCF_056859195.1 Streptomyces sp. NH27 | reverse complement strand
GTCCGTGCCGTGCCGTAACATCCCGGGCGAGCCACCCGGATACGATCCCAGTCGCACATCCCCCCGGGGACGGAACCCACAAGGCATGAGCGAGTGACCCTGTTTCCCGTACGTACGGTCCCGACGCCCGCCGTGCCCGCGAGCCGGACGCCGCGGGAGGGGCCGGGCAGGGCGTGGGCGCCGGCGCCTGGGCGGAGCCGGCGCGGCCGGGGTTTACGGGGCGCGTCGCGTCCGCTGCTGGCCCTGGCGGTCATCTTCGTGCTGCTGGCGACCACCGGGTGGACGGCCACGCTGTCGCCGCGCACGGCGAAGGACGCGATGGCCGCCGCGCTCGCCGCGTGGGCGCACGGCACCGTCGGCGCCAGGAGGCTGCCCGGTCCGGATGCGCCGGCCGGTGCCGTCGCCCGCTTCTTCGCGTCGCTGACCGGCCCCCAACGGCTCGGCCTGGCCCGGCGCTACCCCCTGGTGGTCGGCAACCTCGACGGCGTCGACCCGGCCCTGCGCTACAGCGCCAACCGGCTCGCGCTGACCCGGCAGCGGGCCGCCGCGCTCGCCGACGAGCACAGCGACCAGCTCACCCCGGTCGGCCGCGCCGCCATGACCGACCTCGCCGACCGCTACGGGTCCCTGCTCGCCGGCCACCGGCAGATCCTCGCCTTCGACCCGACCGGCGCCGGCCGCGTCGCCGAGGTGCTCGGCGATCTGCGCACCGCGACCCGTATCGCGCTGGTCGTGCCGGGCGTCGACACCGACCTGGCCGCCTTCGAGCGCGACGACGCCAAGAGGTTCACCACCACTGACGGCATGGCCCGCGCGCTGTACGGCGCCGAGCGGCTCGACCGGCCGGACGCCCGTACCGCGGTGATCGCCTGGGCGGACTACACCGCCCCGCACGGTATCGGCCTGGAAGCCTCCACCGGCACCCTCGCCGCCCGCGGCGCGGTCCGGCTGGAGTCCCTCCTCGCCGCGCTCCCCCGCCGCCGCGACGTGGCGCTGTTCTGCCATTCCTACGGCTCGGTGCTGTGCGGGCTGGCCGCGCCGCACCTGCCGCCCGGCCGGGTCCGCGACATCGCCGTCATGGGCAGCCCGGGCATGCGCGCCCGGGATGTCGGCGCCCTGCACACCACCGCGCACGTCTGGGCGGCGCGGGACTCCGGGGACTGGATCGGCGATGTGCCGCACCTGGAGTTCGCCGGGCTCGGCCACGGCCCCGACCCGGTCTCCGGCGGCTTCGGCGCCCGGGTGGTCAGTGCCGCCGGCGCCGACGGCCACGCCGGCTACTTCGTGCCCGGCACCACGAGTCTCGCCAACTTCGCGGACATCGCGCTCGGCGACTACTCGGAGATCATCTGCCCCACCAGAACCACCTGCACCAGTGGTCTTGCCTGAATCGCGGGCAGCCCGAAAAAGCCGTCCCCCTTTCGATGACGCGCGTAGCGGGTAAGGGGCACAGTCGGCCGGGGCACCCATAAGCTGGGCCTTATGGGTGAAATGCTGGCCGGGAGCAACGCCGTATGGGAATTCGAACCCGACGCCGTGGTGATCCGGTACAGCAGAGGCGTACGGGGCTCCCGGCTACTCCAGGCGCTCGGTGAGCGGCGGGTGCCGCACGAGGCCCTGGAGGACGTCGAGGTGGCGCCCGGCCGCCGCGGCACCCTGGTGCTGCGCGCGACCCCCCACCCCGGCGTCGACCCGCTCATCGAGGTCGCCGGCGGCCAGTTGCGGGCGAGCGCCGACCCCTACCGGCTGGTGCTGCCCGAGCAGAGCGCCGCGCTCGCCGAGGCCGCCCGCGACGACCTGCTGGCCGCCATCCGCACCGCCGCGGTCACCGCGGACCCGCCCGGCGGGCGCTTCCTCGTGCCGGCCCCCACGGTGCCGCGCTCCTTCAAGGCGTACGACGCGAAGGCCACGTTCGACGGCCACACGGTCGGCTTCCACTGGTTCCGCACCGGCGCCTCCACCGCGAAGTGGAACTCCGGCGACCAGACGTTCCCCGTCGAGGAGTTGTGCGGTGTCGACTGGCGCTCGCCCGAGCAGGTCAAGGGCCACCTGCGGCTGCGCCTGCGCGACCAGGCCGTGCCGCTGCCCGCCGTCGACCACGACCACGACGACGACCACGACCACGACCCGGCGAACGACCCGGCGAGCGTGATCTTCGGTCTCGGCTACGGCTCGGTCCACGAGTCGCTGCCCTTCGCGGCGGCGGTGCTGGCCGCGATCCGCACCACCCGCGTCAGGCCGTAACCCCCGCCGCCCCGCCC
>NZ_JACEGK010000798.1:0-2264 GCF_056859195.1 Streptomyces sp. NH27 | reverse complement strand
CCCCCTCATCCTCCCCCCGGGCACGGCAGCCCTGTACCGCCTCTCCCCCAACTGACCTTCTCCGTAGCGCCGTTCGTCACCATCGTCAGCGCGGCGGGCGCCGACTCGTCACGCCCCGACCGACCTGGTACCCGCCAGCAGTTCCCGCAGTTCCGTCGTGTCCGGGGTATCGTCGACCGCCGCGTCGAGGCCGCCCGGCCGGACCGCCCGAGCACGCCGCCCGGGGTGAGCGCCCGCACCGCTACCCCTGCTTCGCGCGTTTCCCCTTCGCCCCGCCCTTGGCACCCTTGGCACCTTTCGCGCCGTCGGCGGGCGGTTTCGGCTCGGCCGCCTCCTCCGGCGGGCACCACTGCGGGCTCTCCGTGAGCAGGACGTCGACCCGCCCGCGCAGGTCGTCCCGCTCGAACGCGTCGAGGCCGACGGGCGCCTGCCGCAGCACCGGCTCCAGCATCAGCCAGCGCTCCTCGACCCGCGCCGGGTTGCCGGCGGCCCGGCGGGCGGCGTCCGTGTCGCGCCGCTCCTTCTCGTCCACGGCGACCTCGGCCGTGAGCACCCGAAGCGCCTCCGCCGCGTCCGCGCGGCCGGCGGTCTCCAACTCCTCGGCGGTCACTTCCACCGCATAGGCGAAGCGGGCCACGGTCTCGCCGGGGACGTGGTACGGCACCTTCACCCCGTGCACCGACTGGTATCCACTGGTGACGACGCGCCACCACGGCTCGCTCAGCTTCGGCTTGGAGTAGCCCAGCTTCTTCACGACCGCCGCGCTCAACTCGGTCCGCGCCGCGACCTTCCGCCCGGAGAGGTCGCCCAGCCTCCCCGCCGCCGCCATGAGCAACTGCCCTTCGGGGGGCGGCCGCAGGCTCTCAGTCATACCGCGAGCTTCGCACTACTACGCACTCGGCGTCCAATTCCACGGACCGTCGACGCCACGATCCCGCGGCTGGCCTGCACGCCAGCGCATCACTACGCATCTCAAGTGCGTAGTACGCGCGTAGTTGCTTGATCCACGCCCTACTACGCGCTAGTTTGTCCCCCATGACACCCAGCCGCCGCTTCCGCCCGAGGCGGCTCTACCAGGAGCCCGAGGCGGTCACCTGGGCGCGGGAGAAGTCCGGGCTGACCAAGCGGGCGCTGGCCGATCTCGTCGGCATCTCCGAGCAGTTGATGGGCGAGATCGAGTCGGGCTGGCGCAGCGCCACCCCGGCGAACCTCCTGAAGATCGCCGAGGCGCTGAACTGCCCGATCGTCGTCCTGGAGCGCAAACGCACCGTCGTCAGAGCCGCCCCGCCCCACAACGCCCCCTGACCGAAGCGGCCGTGGCCGTACGACAACGGAGCGGGCCACCGGCAGTGGCGCGGGCTCGGCCGCTGTGCGCACTACGCGGCAGACACGCCCACCGCACACCGGAGGGCCGCGGCTGGTCGCTCCGCCGAACCAGACCACCTCGCTGACCACCCCCTGCCTCTCCGCCGACGGCGGCGGCAAGAAGCAGTCGATCACCCCGTGCGGCAACTCCTTCGACATCACCGCGCCCGCCCCGGACGCGGCCGACATCGGCATCTTCTCCTGGTCCGCGCCGTCTCCCGACGCACCTGAGCGCGGCCGGACGGGACCGCTCCCGTCCGGCCGCGCTCGGTCGTGCCGCGCTCTGTCGTTCCGCTCAGCCGTACCGCCCGGCGCGTGCGTCCGGTTCCGGTTCAGCCGGTCGTGACGACGCGGGCGGAGAGGTGGACCAGACGGGCCACGCCGAACTGGAGCATCAGCGGCAGCGTGTGCTCGGCGGTGACGCCGTGCACCGCGGTGAACGTGACGGTCGGACCGCTGCCGCCGAAGGTCACCGTCTTGCTGTCGGGCAGGGAGATCCCCGCGTCCATCAGGGAACCGGGATCGCCGATCTTGCCGGTGCTGCGGCCGGCGATGGCGCCGCGCCCCGCGTCCGGGGTGGCGACCATGTCGAGGTGCTCGGGCACCCCGCTGTCGTTGCGGATCCTCATCGTCAGGGTGCCGTTGCCCGCGCTGTCGAGGTGGGCGACGGCGTCGGTGATGGTGAGATCGACGTCGGCCTCGTGCACGATGGCCTGGCCGGGGGTGTCCGTCGTCGGAGCCTGCGACGGTGCCGCGTGGGACGAGGCGGTGGAGTGCGTGCAGGCCGTGGCGAGCGCGGTGAGGGCCGCCGCGACCGCGATCGCCCGCGTGGTGCGGGAGACTCGGGGGGATCGGAGGGCGGTTCGGCGGTTTCGGCGCATTTAGGCATCATGCCAAGC
>NZ_JACEGK010000797.1:0-2277 GCF_056859195.1 Streptomyces sp. NH27 | reverse complement strand
GATTAGGCGGTGCGGGACGTCTCCCGGGACGCTGATACGGCGTGGATGCATCATGGGGGTATGCCTGAATTGCCCGAGGTCGAAGCGCTGCGCTGGTTTCTCGACGACCACCTGGTGGGGAAGACCGTCGAGCGGGTGTATCCGCTGGCGGTGAGCGCCCTGAAGACGTACCGCCCGGGGGTCGCGGACCTGGAGGGGCGGGCCTTCGACGCGGTGGCGCGGCATGGGAAGTTCCTGGACCTGGCGGCCGGTGACCTGCATCTGGTGATGCACCTGGCGCGGGCGGGCTGGGTGCGGTGGAACGACAAGCTGCCCGACACGCCGCCCCGGCCCGGCAAGGGACCGCTGGCGCTGCGGGTGCGGCTGACGCAGCCGGCCGGTACCGGCTTCGACGTGACGGAGGCCGGTACGCAGAAGCGGCTGGCGGTCTACGTGGTGCACGATCCGGCGGAGGTGCCGGGTGTGGCGCGGCTGGGGCCCGACCCGCTGTCGGCGGACTTCACCCCCGAGGTGTTCGCGGGGCTGCTGGCGGGCGAGCGGCGGCAGATCAAGGGGGTGCTGCGCGACCAGAGCGTGCTCGCGGGGATCGGCAACGCCTACTCCGACGAGATCCTGCACGCCGCCAAGATGTCGCCGTACAAGCTGGCGGCGAAGCTGTCGGGGCAGGAGGCGTCGCTGCTGTACGACATGATCGGGAGCACGCTGCGGGACGCGGTGGAACGCTCCCGGGGGTTGCCGCTGCGCGATCTGAAGGCCGAGAAGAAGAGCGGGTTGCGGGTGCACGGGCGCAAGGGCGAGCCGTGCCCGGTGTGCGGGGACACCATCCGCGAGGTGTCGTTCAGCGACTCGGCGCTCAACTACTGCCCCACCTGCCAGACCGGCGGGAAGCCGCTCGCGGACCGGCGTATGTCGCGACTGCTGAAGTAGGCCGGGGGCGGTTACCCGACTTGGACCGGCCGGTCTTGGGCTCCTTCCGTGCGGACCTGGCCGGGCGCCCGCCGTACCGGGGGTGCTGGTAGGCCGGGCGGGGTGCTGGTGCCGGGTGGCGGGCCGGGCGCCGGCGTTGGGTGCGTGGACCGTATGGTCTTCCACCGATGAGGCGGGGCGGTGACGTGCCCGCGGGCAGGCGAGCGGCTGGAGGCCGGCGTGATGGGTGACGTGGACGCGGCGCCGATACGGTTCGGCATCGTCGGCAGCGGTTGGCGGTCGGAGTTCTTCGTACGGCTCGCCCGGGCGCTGCCCGAGCGGCTGGCGGTGGCCGGAGTGGTGACGCGCTCGGCGGAACGGGCCGAGCAGGTGCGTATGGAGTGGGGCGTGCCCGCCTACCGTACGGTCGGCGAACTGCTCGCGGCCGAACCGGAGTTCGTGATCCCTTCGGTGCCCTGGGATGTGACCCCGGGGGTGGTGCGGGAACTGGTGGAGCTGGGGGTGCCGGTGCTGGCCGAGACGCCACCGGCGCCGGACGCGGCGGGGCTGCGGGAACTGTGGCGCGCGGTGGGCGGCGCCCGCCGCACCGCCACGGGCGGGGCTACGGCTTCTTCCGCGGACGGCGGCGCACTGGTGCAGGTGGCCGAGCAGTACGTGCTCATGCCCGGGCACGCGGCCCGGATCGCACTGGTCCGCGACGGCGTGATCGGCACGCCCACCTCGGTCCAGCTCTCCTCGACGCACATGTACCACGCGATGTCCCTGATCCGACACACCCTCGAAGTCGGCTTCGGCCCGGCGACGGTGACCGCGCGCGCCTTCACCGCACCGCTGGCCGACCCGCTCTCCCCCAACGGCTGGTCGGACGACCTGACGCCCCGGGACACGACGACCACGCTCGCCCTGCTCGACTTCGGCGCCGGCCGCACCGGCCTGTACGACTTCACCGACAACCAGTGGTGGAACCCGCTGCGCGCCCGCCGGGTCGTCGTCCGCGGCTCGCTCGGCGAGATCGTGGACGACGGTGTGGTGCGGATGGCCGACCCGCGTACCCCGGTGGAGTCCACGCTGATCCGCCGCCGCACCGGCACCGACCTCAACCTGGAGGGCGCCGAGGTGCACCACATCTCCTTCGACGGCCGCGTGGTGTGGCGCAACGACTACGTGGGCGCGAGCCTGTCCGAGGACGACCTCGCGGTGGTGGACCTGCTGTGCCGGACCGGCGACTGGGTGCGCGGCGAGGGCCCCGAGCCCTATCCGCTGGCCGAGGGCTGCCAGGACCACTTGCTCGCCCTGGCCGTCGAGGAGTCCGCGCGCACGGGGGCGCCGGTGACCACGGCGGAGGAGGCG
>NZ_JACEGK010000796.1:0-2286 GCF_056859195.1 Streptomyces sp. NH27 | reverse complement strand
GGCGGAACGTGCGACGTACTGGGGAGGTGCGCAGGGCACGTACGGCGTGGTGGACCCGGGCTTCCGGGGCTCGATGGGCCCGGCGGGCGTCGCCGAGCAGCCCCGCTTCATCTCCCGCGCCGATCGGTTCACCGGGGCGGCCGCCGAACGCGAGGAGCGGCCCGGCACGGCGTCGTGGCTGCTCGGCAGGCTGGCCGAGCTGGACGGCGTCGGCGCGTGGGCGGTGCTGCCGCTGGCCGTCGGCGACCGGCTGGTCGGGTCGTGCGTCATCGGCTGGAGCGCACCGCGCCGCTTCACCGAGGACGACAAGACCCTGCTCGGCACGGTCGGCGTCATCATCGCCCAGGCACTCGGCAACGCGCGGCTCTACGAGAGCGCGCGGCACCGCGCCGAGCGCCTCCAGCAGGAGTTGCTGCCCGGCCGCCTCCCCGACACCGTCGGCCTGCGCGCGGTCGCCCGCTACCGCACCGCCGACGGCCAGGAACTCGGCGGCGACTGGTACGACACCATCGCGCTGTCGGGCGGCCGGACGCTCGCGGTGATCGGCGACGTGATGGGCCACGGCCTGGAACAGGCGATCGCGATGGGCATCATCCGGCACGCGGCACTGACCGTCGCCGCCCTCGACATGCCGGTGGACGAGATCATGGCGCACCTCAACGACGTCGTGGTCCGGCTGGCCCCGCGCGTCGACGACCCGGTGGTGTGCGCGACCTGCCTGCTCGCGCTGTACGACCCCACCTCCGGCGCGTGCAGCATCGCCAGCGCCGGCCACGCCCCGCCGATCGCCCTGGAGCCGGGCGGGACACCGCACCGTCTCACCATTCCCAGCGGGCCGCCGCTGGGCATGGCACAGGTGCCCGCGCAGGTCACCGAGACAATCTTCGCCGAGGGCACCGTCCTGGTGCTGTACACCGACGGGCTGCTCGGCTCGCAGGCGCCGGACGCCGCGCGGCTGATCGACGCCATCGCCCGCTACGCCGGCACCGCGCCGGTGCCGATCGACGGCGAGCGCGCCGAGCACTGGCTGGCCACGATGTGCGACGCGGTGGTGGCACAGCTGCCGCCGGACCCGCGCTGCCAGGACGACGCGGTGCTGCTGGCGCTGAGCACCGGCCGGGTGCCCTCGGACCGGATGGCCACCTGGGACCTGCCGTGGTCGCCGGAGTCCGCGAGCCGGGCCCGGGAGTTGACCGCCGCGAAGCTGGCCGCGTGGCGGCTGGACGACATGGCCGACGTGGTCACCCTCATCGTCAGCGAGCTGATCGGCAACACGGTGCGGCACGCGGTCGGGCTGGTCCACGACACCGCACAGGCGGCGGACGGCGAGCCGGACGGCGGCCCCGACCTGGGCGATCTCGGTGACCTCGGCGACCTCGATCTCGACAACGGCCTCGACCTGAAGATCGGTCTCGGCCTGGACGAGAGCCCCGACGCGCAGGCCACCGGCACGCACGCCGCCGACGCGGGCGGCGGCTTCGTACGGCTGCGGCTGCTGCGCAGCGAGCACGCGCTGATCTGCGAGGTGTACGACGGCTCGCAGGCCACCCCGCGGGTACGGCACCCGCTGCTGGACGACGAGTTCGGCCGCGGGCTCCAGCTCGTCGCGATGATGGCCGGGCAGTGGGGCACCCGTTACACCGAGAGCGGGAAGTGCATCTGGGCCCGCCTGGACGCGCCGTCCCCGCCGGACGACGACCCGCCGGGCGCCGCGGCCGACGCGGACGACGGCACGGGCGCGGGGCTCGCGGAGCAGCGGACCGCGGGGCGCCGGACCGCTGGGCAGCATGCCGCCCCGTGACGGGCACCGTCCGCCGGCCGGCATCACCCGCTGACGGGACCCGTCCGGGCGTGGCTACGACGCCATGGCAGCCATGATCGCGCGGGCCGCGTCGGCGAGCGACGGGGTGAGGCGGTCGAGGTCGGGCAGCTCGGGCTGCTCGGTGTCGGGAGCGGTGCCGTAGGGAGTGGTCGTCGCCTCCAGCCGGAGCGTGATCACCGCGCCGCCGCTGCGTACTTCGAGTATTCGGGTGGGGTTGTCGAAGGTGAGGAGGTACGCCTCGTCGCCGAGGTGGGGCACGGCGCTGGTGCGGGTGCTGGTCCGCAGGTTCGACGGGTCCACCGACCGCTGCGCGTCGAACTCCGCCGCGGGGTCGGTGTGGCGGTGCAGGACGACGTCCACCTGGACGTTGTACGAGGTCGTCGAGCCCTGGCTGCGGGCGCCTTGGGCGACGAAGGTGCACTGGGCGCGGTCCAGCCGCGAGGTGTGCTCGAAGACCGCGGGCC
>NZ_JACEGK010000795.1:0-2296 GCF_056859195.1 Streptomyces sp. NH27 | reverse complement strand
GAGCAGAAGCGCGGCGAGGTGTTACTTGACCTCGACGGAGGCGCCGGCGCCCGCGAGGGCTTCCTTGCCCTTCTCCGCGGCTTCCTTGGTGACCTTCTCCAGGACGGGCTTCGGGGCGCCGTCCACGAGGTCCTTGGCCTCCTTCAGGCCGAGCGAGGTCAGCTCGCGCACGACCTTGATGACCTGGATCTTCTTGTCACCGGCGGCGGTGAGGATGACGTCGAACTCGTCCTTCTCCTCCGGCGCGTCGGCGACGGCGGCGGCAGCGCCACCCCCAGCGGCGACCGCGACCGGGGCGGCGGCGGTGACGTCGAACTTCTCCTCGAACGCCTTCACGAACTCGGAGAGCTCGATGAGGGTGAGGTCCTCGAACTGGGCGAGCAGTTCGTCCTGGGTGAGCTTCGCCATGATGGCGTCCTTCCATTCATTCGGCTGGTGCCGTGGTGTACATGTCGGCGGGCATACATCGGGCCCGCTGTGACCGCTCCCGTTCGTACGCGTACGGGTCAGGCGGCGGTCATTGTGCGAGCCGAGTTACTCGGCACCGCCCTGCTCTGCCTCTGCCTCGGCCTTCTTGGCCCGAAGCGCCTCCGCGGTGCGGACGAACTTCGACGGGAGCGCCTGGAAGAGCGCGGCAGCCTGGGACTGCTTGGCCTTCATGGCACCCGCCAGCTTGGCGAGCAGAACCTCGCGGGACTCGAGGTCCGCAAGCTTCTTGATCTCGTCGGCGGACAGCGCCTTGCCGTCAAGGACACCGCCCTTGATGACGAGAGCGGGGTTGTCCTTGGCGAAGTCGCGCAGACCCTTCGCCGCCTGGACCGGGTCACCGGTCACGAAGGCGACAGCCGACGGACCCGCGAACAGGTCGTCGAGCGTGTTGATCCCGGCCTCGTTGGCCGCGATCTTGGTCAGCGTGTTCTTCACCACGGCGTACGTGACGTTCTCACCGAGCGAACGGCGCAGCGTCTTGAGCTGCGCCACGGTGAGACCGCGGTACTCGGTCAGCACTGCGGCGTTCGAGGAGCGGAACTTGTCCGTCAACTCGGCAACCGCGGCAGCCTTGTCGGGCCTCGCCATGAGTCTCGGCCTCCTTCCGGGTGATTGCGGACCGCCCGGTTGACGAAGGGGACGTGACTGGTGCGACAACACAAACGCCCCGGGCGCAGGCGCACGGGGCGGAACTCGACGAAAGTACTTCAGCACTTCCGGAGATCGTGGTCCGATCACCTACGCGGGCCGTCCGCACCGAGCGGAATCCTTCGGCCGCCCCACCCGATGACGGGCGCGACGACAACCTGCGGTCTTTGGCTTCGTCTTGAGAGTACGGGAGCGGGTCGCCCCGGAGCAAATCGCCTCCGGCGGGGCCCGTACGGGTAGGGTCCCGCCGACCGCGGACGCTCCTCACGAGGACGGGTGCAGCGCCTTCTGCAGCTGGGCCTTGACCGCGGCGGTCATGTCGGCGGTGTCCGACGCGGGCGGGGCCGCGATCGTCTCCGGGCCACCGAAGCGCAGGTAGTCCATGGTCGTCGTCACGGAACTCCGATCCTGGCGGTAGCGGACCAGCGTGCTGTCGTGTGCGAGCCACACCTCGGTCAGGATCGGCTCCACCAGTCCCTGCTTCTTCATGGCCGCGGGCGCCGGCACGTGCCCCTTGTAGTGGGTCGTCGGCTTGCCGTCCACCGTCTCCGTGCCGGCCGTCCGCAGGTCGGTGGAGGCCGCCAGATCCCGCAGGAAGACGGCCGGATCGCCCTTGGGCCCGGCCCCGCTCCCGGCATCGGCGTTCGCCATCTTCGTGCCGAGATACGCCGACAGGTCGACCTTCGCCCAGTGCTTGCCCTTGAGCGGGCCGGAGGGCTGCGGATCGACGTGGTAGTAGCTGGCGGTGCCGATCTGCCGCGTCTCCATCAACGTCCCGTGGCTGTACTTCTGCATGCCGATCAAGGCGGGATCGATTCTGGTGTCACTGCGCGCACCATCGCTCCCCCACGTGTAACTGCCTTTGGCGGTGCCGTGCTTGCCGTAGATGTCGGTGATCGCGGTGACCTCCGCGGACTTCTTCGTGTCGGCCAGCGCGGCCGCGTCCATGAGCGCTTGCTTCGCCGCCCCGCCGGCACTCTTCGCCGTCCCGTCGGCACTCTTCGCCGCCCCCGTCGCCTTGGTACGCGCCCCGGCGCGGGTCGCCGTCCGGGCGTGGTGCGTACCGCCGCCGCAGCCTGCCGTGGCGAGCAGCGCCGTCACGACAACAGCGCAGCCGACAGCCGTAGTTGATCTCATCGCGTGGTCCCCACCCCTGGTT
>NZ_JACEGK010000794.1:0-2298 GCF_056859195.1 Streptomyces sp. NH27 | reverse complement strand
ACTCACCGACGCCGGCAACGCCACCGGCGACTCGGTCGTGGCCAAGCTCTCCACCCTCGACCGCTTCCTGGCGGTGTGGATTCTGATCGCCATGGGTGTCGGCATCGCCCTGGGCCGCGCGATTCCCGGGCTCGACAACGGCCTGGCCGAGCTCGACGTCGGCGGGATCTCCCTGCCCATCGCGCTCGGCCTGCTGATCATGATGTACCCGGTGCTGGCCAAGGTCCGCTACGACAGGCTCGACACCGTCACCGGCGACCGCCGGCTGCTGGTCTCGTCGCTGCTGATCAACTGGCTCGTCGGGCCCGCGGTGATGTTCACCCTGGCCTGGGTCCTCCTGCCGGACCTGCCCGCCTACCGCACCGGCCTGATCATCGTCGGCCTCGCCCGCTGCATCGCCATGGTCATCATCTGGAACGACCTCGCCTGCGGCGATCGCGAAGCCGCCGCCGTCCTGGTCGCCCTCAACTCCGTCTTCCAGGTCGTCGCCTTCGGTGTCCTCGGCTGGTTCTACCTCGACGCCCTCCCGAAATGGCTCGGCCTCGGAAACGGCCAGCACGTCGGCATCTCCGTCGGAAAGATCGCCCTCAACGTCCTCGTCTTCCTCGGGGTCCCGCTGGTGGCCGGATTCCTGACCCGCCGCGTCGGCGAACGGAGGATGGGCCGCACCGCCTACGAGGAGAAGGTGCTGCCGAAGATCGGTCCTTGGGCGCTTTACGGACTGCTGTTCACGATCGTGATCCTCTTCGCCCTCCAGGGGAGGACGATCACCCACCAGCCCGGCGATGTCGCCCGTATCGCGCTACCGCTGCTGGCCTACTTCGCGATCATGTGGTTCGGCTCCTTCGCCCTGGGAAAGGGGCTCGGCCTCGCATACGACCGCACGGCCACCCTGGCGTTCACCGCGGCGGGCAACAACTTCGAGCTGGCCATCGCCGTAGCCATCGGCACCTTCGGCGTCACCAGCGGGCAGGCGCTGTCCGGAGTCGTCGGCCCGCTGATCGAAGTCCCCGTTCTGGTGGCCCTCGTCCACGTCTCGCTGGCCTGGCGGCGCAAGTTCGGCGCACCCGCCGTGACAACTCGTCAACTCCCCAAATCGTAACGACCTGGGGGGTAAGCCCTCGGCGCGGAACACCCGGGCAAGCCGGAATGGCTGCGGGCGGATGGCCCTGTCGTGGCGTCGTACATCGGGAGGTTGTAGATCTGGTTGCTCTGGTTGACGTACGGGCCGCCCGCGATCGTCCGGTCCTCGAAGCCGAAGGTGACGCCCACGGCGCCGGTGTCGGCGGAGCCGCGGTGCGACAGAACCGAACCGCCGGTGTCCACGACGGACGCGGCGGATCGCGAGGGGACGACGCGTCATGCGAGGGGTCCGCTCCGGTACTCCGCTCCGCCTGACCAGGGCGGAGCACCGAAGCGGCCGGCGAGAAGATGACTTTGGCCCCAACTCAGAGGAACGATCGGCCAACTCGCCACCCGTTGAGGGATTTTGTTGCGGCAGGAAACACAAGTCAAGCCCTGTGACGGCAAGTTCTTCCCCTGCGTTCCGACCAACATCGGACAAAGATGTCCCGACCGGCCGTCACGGACGAGGGGCGTCCTCGTGGCGGCCGGGACCCGGGAGGCGAGCCGGCCGCCGGTAGGGAGACGGCCTGGACGGCGGGGCGGGAACGCCGTTCTGCCAAGACGGGGCAGATTTTGTCGCGCACGGCCCAAACGGCGCCCATCCGCCCGCCGAACGCCTTGACCATGCCACAATGTTGACAACAAACTGGCTGAAGGACCCCGGTTTCCCCCGGAGTTCTATCGACATTGCACTAAATAGCACGTCACTGATGCAGTCTACGCAAGCGCTGAGTCGCACCCCGTGATCACGCTTGATGGCACTCCCGGACAACGGAGACACGATGGACAGGCGAAGGCGTCGACGCGCGGGCCTGGCCGCGGCGCACTCCGTGGTGTCGCAAGTGACGCAACAGGCGCCGGTGCCGCGGCGCCGGCGTCAACGGCCTCGGCGCCGACCAGAACAACGGCGGGTGTCCCACCACAAGAAGGGGAGCAAGCACCGGGAGTCCGGTCCGACGGATCGGCACGATCGATGCATTGCTGCCTGAACTCTGCCCTACGCCAAGGCCCTTGACGTCAGCAACGCCACGAAGCGCCTTGCCGCCGACCATTCGTTCCACACCCCGGGGGTCATGATGGACACTCCAGTCAACCTGCGCGAGGTGGGAAGGCTACGGGTCCTTGAGGCCCTGCACACCACCGTGCGCAGCAGTCGTCCGGAACTGGTGCGGG
>NZ_JACEGK010000793.1:0-2301 GCF_056859195.1 Streptomyces sp. NH27 | reverse complement strand
GCCCCACCACCCCACCCTCCTCGCCCCCGGTCGACTCGATGGACTCGCGCGCGCTCGGCGGCGGCGGACCGGTCATGGAGATCGGCGCGGAGCTCGGGCTCTTCGGGATGATCGCGGTCACCGACGCCCGAACGCCCGAGGTCGACCAGGAGTTCGTGCTCTTCTTCCACGACCTCTCCGCGTCCGACGCGTCCTCCCTCAAGCAGGATCTCTCCCTCTGCAACGGAGGGGCGTTCGTCGACAACGCCGCCACGTTCACCGCCCGGATCGGCGACCGTGTCCGGTGGCGGGTCGCCACACTCGGCAACACCTTCCACGTCTTCCACGTCCACGGCCACCGCTGGCTCGGCCCCGCCGGCTGGACCGACTCCCAAGTGCTCGGCCCCGCCACGACCCTCACCGTCGAGTACCGCGAGGACAACCCGGGCGACTGGCTCTACCACTGCCACGTCGCCGCCCACATGATGCACGGCATGGCCGGGCGCTACCTCGTCACTCGGTAGCGCGCCCCCGGGTCGCTCCCCGCGCCCCTGGAGTGGCAGCACCGCACCAGGGGCGCTGGGGGCGCCCCCGGCCCACCACGGGCAGGGGGTCCCCGAACCGACAGTACCGACCGCCCCGGAGGGTCAGGCTCGGCGGAACACCTCCGTCAGTGCGGCTCGCAGCACGCCTTCCGGGTCGGGCCGGGCGCCCTCGGAGCGCCAGGCCACGAACCCGTCGGGCCGCACCAGCACGGCTCCCTCCTCCCGGATGCCGTGCAACTTGCAGAAGTCGGGCGGCCCGGCCGGTGCGCCACCGCGGGCACCCCCGGGCGGCCCGCTCGGCGCGGGGGCACCCGGGGGCGCCGGTTCGACCTCGATCTCGTGGCCGAGCCGGTAGCACGCGAGGGGCACCCCGGTCCGTTCGGAGGCGAGCCGCGCGACGTCGTGCCAGGCACCGCCGGACGGCCCGGTCAGCAGGACCGGGGTGCGCTCGTAGAGGTCGAGCGTGGAGATCCGCTCGCCGCCGTGCCGTACCCACAGGTGGGGCGCGCGCCCGCCGGGCACGGCGAGCGGGCTGAAGTCGTCCGGAACGGCGACCTCTTGGGGATCGGCGTCGAGCACCGCGCCGCGCGGGTAGCGGTAGCCGAGTACGGCCGGAAGCATGCCGGCCCGCGGCCCGGCCGCGACCGGCGCGGCTTCGTACCCGGGGTGGCTGTGCTCGGCGGAACGGGCGGAGGCGCGGGCCGCGGTGGCCAGCGCGACCGGGCGCCGCTCGGCGTCGTAGCTGTCCACCAGGCCGGGCCCGGCCCACCCGTCGAGGACGGCGGCGATCTTCCACGCGAGGTTGTGCGCGTCCTGGATACCGGTGTTGGAGCCGAACGCCCCGGTGGGCGACATCTCGTGCGCGGAGTCCCCGGCGAGCAGGACGCGGCCGCGCCCGTACCGCTCGGCGACGCGTTCCGCGGCGTGCCAGGGCGCCTTCCCGGTGATCTCGACCTCCAGGTCGGGCACGCCGACGGCGGTACGGATGAGGTGGGTGCACCGCTCGTCGGTGAAGTCGTCGAGGCGCTCGCCGTCGTCGGGGCGCCAGGGCGCGTGGAAGACCCAGTCCTGGGCGTTGTCGACGGGCAGCAGCGCGCCGGGGCTTTCGGGGGTGGTGAGGTAGCAGACGATGAAGCGGCGATCGCCCACCGCGTCGGCCAGCCGCTTGGCGCGGAAGGTGATGCTGACGTTGTGGAAGAGGTCGCCGGGCCCGGTCATGGGGATGTCGAGGTGCTCGCGGACGGGGCTGCGCGGGCCGTCCGCGCCGATCAGGTAGTCGGCACGGACCGTACGGACCCGGCCGGAGGCGCGGTCGGCGATCTCGGCGGTGACACCGTCCGCGTCCTGCGTGAACGAGACCAGTTCGGTACCGAAGCGGATGTCGCCGCCCAGCTCGCGGGCGGCCGCCAGCAGCACGGGCTCCAGGTCGTTCTGGCTGCACAGGCACCACCCGGACGGGCTGATCCGGGAGAGCGCGCCGCCGGGGTCGATCGTGCGGAACAGCCACTCCTGCTCGGAGCCGGTGAGGGTGTCGGCCTGGAGGATGCCGTGGTTCTCGGCGAGCACGGACGCGGCGGCGCGGATCCGGTCCTCGACGCCCGCGGCGCGGAACAGCTCCATGGTGCGGACGTTGTTGCCGCGCCCGCGCGGGTGGTGCGAGGTGCGGGCGTGCCGCGCGACCAGCAGGGGCGGCACGCCGAGGCGGCCGAGGAAGAGCGACGCGGACAGGCCGACGAGGGCGCCGCCCGCGATCAGTACGGGCACACGGTCGTCGGTG
>NZ_JACEGK010000792.1:0-2315 GCF_056859195.1 Streptomyces sp. NH27 | reverse complement strand
AGGTCGCGGTACGCGGCTGCGTGCTGCTGCGGAACGCGCCGCATGAGGGCCGGCCGGTGCTGCCGATCGATCCGTACGGCGGCGGGGTCGCGCTGATCGGCGCGGCGGCGCGGCATGCCCGGGTGCTCGGCGGAGGGTCGGCGCAGGTCTTCCCCGACCATGTGGTCTCGCCGCTGGACGGGCTGCGGGCGGCGCTGCCGCGGCAGGAGCCGCTGGTCTACGCGATGGGCGCCGATCCGAGCGACGAACTGGCCGCGGCCGGGGCCGGGTTCGCGCTGCATGCGGTCGCGTTGGACGCGCAGGGACGGGAGTTGGGCAGCGAGCCGCTGCCGGGCGGGCAGGTGCAGTGGATGGGCGACCTGCCCGAGGGTGTGGTGTACGAGGAGTTGAGCGCGGTCGAGGTGCGCGGGGACTTCGTACCGGCGGTGGCGGGCGCGCACCGGTTCGGCACGCGTGGCAACGGCGGGTTCCGGCTGGAGGTCGACGGACGGGTGCTCTTCGAGGGGGTGCAGGCCGACCTGCACGAGGATCCGTTCGAGGCGTTCTTCGGCCGGCCGGTGGAGCGCGGCGGCGTGGAACTGGCCGCGGGCCGGCCGGTGCGGGTCTCGCTGCGCTACGACCTGCCGCCCGAACTTGCCGAACTTCCCATCCAGGCGGTCGGGTTCAGCCTGCTGCACGGCGAACCGGAGCGGGACCCGGACGAGTTGCTGGCGGAGGCGGTCGCGGCGGCCGCGGCCGCGCAGACCGCCGTGGTGGTGGTCGCGACGACCGAGCGGGTGGAGTCCGAGGGCTTCGACCGGAAGGATCTGCGGCTGCCGGGCCGGCAGGACGAACTGGTGGCGCGGGTGGCCGCGGTCAACCCGCGCACCGTGGTGGTGGTCAACGCGGGCGCGCCGGTGGAGATGCCGTGGCGCGAGGACGTGGCGGCGGTGCTGCTGGCATGGTTCCCCGGGCAGGAGGCCGGGGTGGCGCTGGCCGACGTGCTGCTGGGCACCGAGGAACCGGGCGGCCGGCTGCCCACCACCTGGCCGGCCCGCCTGGCCGACGCCCCGGTCAGCCAGGTGACCCCGCAGGACGGCGAACTGCGGTACGGCGAGGGGCCGTCCATCGGATACCGCGCCTGGGCCGCCCGCACCGGTCCCGCTCCCGCGTACCCCTTCGGGCACGGACTGGGCTACACCACATGGGAGTACAACGCGCTGGAGGTGCAACCCTCCGCGGTGGAAGGCGTGTTGGCGACGGTACGGGTCGCGGTGCGCAACAGTGGCGGCCGGGCGGGCCGGGAGGTCGTGCAGGTGTACCTCACGCCGTCCGGCGGTGCCCGCCGGCTGGCCGGGTTCGCGGCCGTGCGGGCAGCGGCCGGCGAGAGCGCCGAAGCGGTACTCGAACTGCCTTTGCGATCTGCGGAGTTCTGGGACGAGGCGGCCGGTGCGTGGCGCCTTGAGCCGGGTCCGTTCGCCCTGGACGCGGCCCACTCCAGCGCCGACTCCCGCCTGACCGCCGCCTTTTCCCACCCGGCCGGCTGAACCGCGGGGCGCGCCCCGCGGGGCACGGGGCGCGCCGCGCGGCGGGGCGTCGCCGGCCGGGTCGCGTCATCGCTGTCAGAGGTCCTTGCGCATGCAGACCCGGGGCCAGCGGTCCAGGCCGTAGGCGGCCTCGCGGGCGCGGATGCGGCGCAGTTCGGCGGTGAGTTCGGTCTCGTCGAGCCGGCGGAAGCCGCAGCGCGCGTAGTACGGCGCGTTCCACGGCACGTCGGTGAAGGTGGTGAGCGTGAGGGCGGGGATCGCGCGCTCCGCGGCGTGCCGGGCGAGGTGGTCCAGGAGCGCGCGGCCGATCCGCCGGTGCGCGTTGTCGGGGTGGACCGAGACCTGCTCGACGTGGAGGTTGCCGTCGACGGGTTCGGCGATGAGATACGCGACGGGTGTGTCCGCCACTTCGCCGGCCGCGACCCAGGCGAGCCCGGCCTGCTGGTAGCGGGCGAGTTCGGCGAGTGGCAGCGGACTGTCGTCGGCGATCTCGGGCATGCCGACCTCGCGGAAGCGCCGCCCCGCGGCGGCCTCGATGCCCTGGAGGAGCGGCAGTTCGTCGAGGCGGGCGGTGCGGATGACGATCGGTTCCATGTGCTTGCTTCCTGTCCTTCCGTTCGCTTGCAACTGGTTGCCGGCCGGGCCGTGTTCCGGCAGCGGCGCCGTCCGCCCGCAGGGCGGGGCCCACGGCGCCTGCCGCTCCCCCACAGCGCCCGGCGCGGCCGGGGGCGCCCCCAACCGCCGGGCCGGGGCCAGGGCAGGGGCAGGGCCAGGGGCAGGGGCTTCCAT
>NZ_JACEGK010000791.1:0-2328 GCF_056859195.1 Streptomyces sp. NH27 | reverse complement strand
GAGGTACACCCCGCACGATGAAGCTCGTCTTCGCCGGCACCCCCGAGGTCGCCGTACCCGCACTGGACGCCCTGCTCGCCTCCGACCGGCACGAGGTCGTCGCCGTCGTCACCCGGCCCGACGCCACCGCCGGGCGCGGCCGCAAACTGCTGGCCAGCCCGGTCGCGCAACGTGCCGAGGAGGCCGGGATCGAGGTGCTCAAGCCGGCCCGGCCGCGCGACGAGGACTTCCTGGCCCGGCTGCGGGAGATCGGCCCGGACTGCTGCCCGGTCGTCGCCTACGGCGCGCTGCTGCCGAAGACGGCGCTCGACGTGCCCGCCCGCGGCTGGGTGAACCTGCACTTCTCGCTGCTGCCCGCGTGGCGCGGTGCCGCACCCGTACAGCACGCCGTGATGGCCGGCGACGAGGTGACCGGCGCGTCCACCTTCCTCATCGAGCAGGGACTGGACTCCGGGCCCGTCTACGGCGTCGTCACCGAGGAGATCCGGCCCCGCGACACCAGCGGCGACCTGCTGACGCGGCTCTCGCACAGCGGGGCGCGGCTGCTGGTCGCCACGATGGACGGCATCGACAGCGGTGACCTCGTCGGCCGGCCGCAGCCCGCCGACGGGATCACCGTCGCGCCCAAGCTCACCGTCGAGGACGCGGCCGTCGACTGGACCGCGCCCGCGCTGCGCGTCGACCGGCTGATCCGGGGGTGCACGCCTGCCCCTGGGGCCTGGACGCTGCTCGGTGGTGAGCGGGTCAAGCTCGGCCCCGTCGTGCCCGCGCCCGACGCGGACGCGCTCGCACCCGGGGAGATCTCGGCCACGAAGAAGGCGGTGTACGTGGGGACCGGCAGCCATCCTGTTCGCCTGGGCGACGTCCAGGCGGTCGGCAAGCGGGTCATGGCCGCCGCGGACTGGGCTCGGGGCGTCCGCATCGAGCCCGGCGCCCGGCTCGGAGCGTAATCCGGGTGCCCTGGCCCGCCCGGGTGCCGCGGTCCGCCGGCCGAGGGCCCAACTGGGCGGCCCCCGGGAGCGCACCGGAACCGTCGCGGCGAGGAGCCGCAGGCCACGCACCTGAGCGGCCCCCTTACGCTTGAGGGCGAGCCGTACCCGTAGGAACAAAGTCCGGAGCACCTTTGAAGAGCACGCAGGGCAAGCCGTACCGCCGTCCGCAGAAGGACCCCGTCAGGGTCCTGGCATTCGAGGCGCTGCGGGCGGTGGGGGAGCGGGACGCATACGCGAATCTGGTGCTGCCGGGCCTGCTGCGCGCCGCGGAGCAGGACGCGGTGAAGAAGGGTCGCACCTTCGACCGCAGGGACGCGGCGCTCGCCACGGAACTGGTGTACGGCACACTCCGCCACCAGGGCACGTACGACGCGGTGATCGCGGCCTGCGTGGACCGCCCGCTGCGCGAGGTGGACCCACCGGTCCTGGACGTATTGGCGCTGGGCGCCCACCAGTTGCTCGGCACCCGTATCCCGACGCACGCCGCGGTCTCCGCGAGCGTGGAGCTGGCCCGGGTGGTGCTGGGCGACGGGCGGGCGCGCTTCGTGAACGCGGTGCTGCGCCGGATCTCCGCGCAGGACCTGGACGCGTGGCTGGCGCAGGTCGCCCCGCCGTACGACGAGGACCCGGAGGACCACCTGGCCGTGGTGCACTCGCACCCGCGCTGGGTGGTGACGGCGCTGTGGGACGCGCTCGGCGGCGGCCGGGCCGGCATCGAGGACCTGCTCGCGGCCGACAACGAGCGACCCGAGGTCACGCTGGTGGCCCGCCCGGGCCGCAGCACCCCGCAGCAGATCGCCGCGTCGCTGCCGGCGGAGACGACCGAACCGGGCCGCTGGTCGCCCTACGCGCTACGGCTCGCCGAGGGCGGCGACCCGGCCGCGGTGCCGGCCGTACGCGACGGCGACGCCGGGGTCCAGGACGAGGGCAGCCAACTGGTCGCGGCCGCGCTGGCCGCGGCGCCGCTGGAGGGCCCCGACGCGCGCTGGCTCGACGGCTGCGCGGGCCCCGGCGGGAAGGCGGCGCTGCTCGCCGCGCTGGCCGCGGAGCGCGGCGCGCTGCTGGTCGCCGCGGAGAAGCAGCCGCACCGGGCCCGGTTGGTCGGCCGCGCGCTGCACGGCAACCCGGGCCCGTACCAGGTGGTGGTCGCGGACGGGACCCGCCCGGTGTGGCGGCCCGGCTCCTTCGACCGGGTGCTGGTCGATGTGCCCTGCACCGGGCTGGGCGCGCTGCGGCGCCGCCCGGACGCGCGCTGGCGGCGCCGCGCGGAGGACGTCGGCGGCTTTGGGCCGCTCCACCGAGCCCTGCTCACCGAGGCGTTGACGGCGGTACGGCC
>NZ_JACEGK010000790.1:0-2329 GCF_056859195.1 Streptomyces sp. NH27 | reverse complement strand
CTGCCCTCCCGCACCACAGATGGCAAAAGACAAGCGGCTGCGGCAGCCCGCGCACGCACCCCGGATCGACAGCCGGGGACGAGCCGGGTGGGCCCCGGAGGAACGCGACGGCCCCGCCGCGGGACGGTTCGTCCCGGACGGGGCCGGCGGGTGCACTCGGCCGCTGACGGGTACGTCCAGCGGCGGTGGCGCGCAGGTCAGGCGGCGACGACGTCCACGGCTTCCGCGGACTTCTTGGGCGCCTTGATGGTGATCCGTTCGTCCGGCGCGGACGGTACGGCCGTGACGGAGGTGACCGACGTGACAGCACCCAGCAGGGGCCTCATCGGCGCGGCCGGAGTCTCGGTGGCCGAGGACTGTGCCAGCTCCGCGAGCGACAGGTCGTCGCTGACCTCGCGCATCACCTCGGACATCGGCACGTCCAAGGCGTCGCAGATCGCCGAGAGCAGTTCGGAGGACGCCTCTTTCTGCCCCCGCTCGACCTCCGAGAGATAGCCCAGGGACACCCGGGCCGACGACGAGACCTCACGCAGAGTACGGCCCTGGCGCTGGCGCTGCCGACGCAGCACGTCACCAAGCAGGCGACGGAGCAGGATCATCGGTGGCTCCCTCCTCGGACCGCGAAACCGCATCCTTCTCGCCCCACCGTACCGCCTCGGGCACCGCCCGTGCGGGGAGCGAAGACGTGTTCACTCAGGGCTGCAAACATCACTTCCCCCCGTCTTCTTCCCTATCCTTGGCCGCCGGTAGTCGTACCGGGACCGTTACGTGTGGCCGTACGGCCCTTGTCCTTCTGGTGTCCTTCGGCCGGGGCCGCGGTGGACTCCGGACCCGCAACCGTACTCCTCCGGAGTTCGGCCGTGAGCAGTTCCAGGACAGCCGCCACCGACGCCCGCCGGATCGTGCCACGATCGCCGGAGAGCCGCAGCGGGGCGACCACAGTGCCCGACGGGCCCGCCACGGCGACGAATACCGTGCCGACCGGTTGCCCGTCCTGGGGGGTGGGGCCGGCTACGCCGGTGGTCGAGACGCCCCAGTCCGCGCGGAGCCGGTGGCGTACGCCCTCGGCCATCCCGCGCGCCACCTCGGCGTCCACCGCGCCCCGCTCGGCGAGCAGAGCGGCGTCGACGCCGAGGATTTCGTGCTTCAGTTCCGTCGCGTACGCCGTGACCGAGCCGCGGAAGGCCCGCGAGGCGCCCGGCACGGCGGCCAGCTCGGCGGCCACCAGGCCGCCTGTGAGCGACTCCGCGACCGCGACCGTCGCCGCGCGCCCCACGAGCAGCCGCAGCGCCTCACGCGCAAACTCGGCCGCTTCGATGGGTCCTGCGGGTTCGGGGCGCCCCGAATCCTCTGGCCGCTCGGGGCTCATACGCCCTGCCGGCGCTCGCGCTCGGCGGCAGGCGCCGGTGCGGACGCGGGTGCGGTCTCGGCCCCGGGTGCGGTTCCGGCCGAAGGTTCGGCTTCGGCCGAAGATACGGGCTCGCTCCCAGGTGACGGCGCCGTGGCCGGTGCGGCCCCGGTACCCGTCGCCGACTCGGAGACCCCGTCGACCGCCGGCTCGACCCGGTGCGCTCCCCCGGCCCCCGTCCCGGTCCCGCTCGTCGCAGCAAGCGTCGCCCCGGACGCGCCCCCCGACACGGTCCCGGGCGCCGTCACCGACACCTGCGCACCGCCCTGAGCGGTCGCCGCCGGGGCGGTCGCCGCCTCCGCCGCCAGGCCGGCCCGGCGCAGGACGACCGCCTGACGTACGTAGTCCACGCCGCTCGCCACGGTCAGCGCGACCGCGGCCGCCATGATCCAGGCGCGGGTGCTGGCCAGCGGGCCGGTCAGCACCAGGATGTACATGCCGACCGCGACGCCCTGCGTGAGCGTCTTGAGTTTGCCGCCGCGGCTCGCGGGGATGACGCCGTGCCGGATCACCCAGAAGCGCATGAGGGTGATGCCGAGTTCACGGAAAAGGATGACCCCGGTGACCCACCACGGCAGGTCACCCAGCGCGGACAGCCCGACCAGAGCCGCGCCCATGATCGCCTTGTCCGCGATCGGGTCGGCGATCTTGCCGAAATCCGTGACGAGGCCGTAGCGCCTGGCCAGTTCGCCGTCGAAGAGGTCGGTGATCATCGCGATCGCGAAGGCAGCCCAGGCGAAGGAGCGCCAGACCGGATCGTGCCCGTCGTCGTGCACGAGCAGCAGCAGGAACCCGGGCACCAGCACGAGCCGGGTCATCGTCAGCAGGTTCGCGACGTTCCAGAGTCCGGCCTGATCGCCGGACCGCTCCGCCTGCGCACCGGCTTCGTGTGCACCGACTTCGTGCGCACCCGTCTCAAGG
>NZ_JACEGK010000789.1:0-2336 GCF_056859195.1 Streptomyces sp. NH27 | reverse complement strand
GGTCCGACGCGGGCGCCACCGCCCCGAATCACCGGCCCGTACGTGCTCTACGCAGGTGATTCGCGAAAGCGACGCCGGATGCGTATGCTGGTAGATCGTTTGATCCCACCTGCCTGGCGCCTGATTGACACGCGCCCCGTGGCGCGTTCCTTTTCTCCTGTGGCTGACCGCATCGAGGCGGTTGTAAGCAACCTGCGGAGCTGGCGCGTGCCGTAAGTCTCCGAGAGGTTTAGCTTCAGCATGTCCAATGACAGTGCCGACCGTTCCGCCATGCCCGAGAACACCGCCGACACCGCCGTACTCGCGACCGCGACTGCGGCCGTGACCGTGACCGCCACCGAGTCCGTCGAATCCACCGAGTCCGCCGCATCCGCGCCCTCGGTCGTGGACGGCCCCGAGACCGTGGACGCCCCCGCCGCCGACGAGCGTGCCGATAGGCGTGCCGACGAGCGTGCCGACGAGTCGGCCGAGGTCGAGGTCGAGGAGCCCGCGCAGGCCGAAGAGCCCGCCGAGCCCACCATCACCTTCGCCGACCTCGGCCTCCCCGAGGCCATCGTCCGCAAGCTCACCCAGAACCAGGTCGTCAGCCCCTTCCCGATCCAGGCCGCGACCATCCCGGACGCCCTGGCCGGCCAGGACATCCTCGGGCGCGGCCGCACCGGCTCCGGCAAGACCCTCGCCTTCGGTCTGCCGCTGCTCACGCTGCTCTCCGGCGGCCGCACCGAGCGCAAGCGCCCCCGCGGCGTGATCCTCACCCCGACCCGCGAGCTGGCGATGCAGGTCGCCGACGCGCTCCAGCCGTACGGCGACGTGCTCGGCCTGAAGATGAAGGTCGTCTGCGGCGGTACCTCCATGCAGAACCAGATCTACGCCCTCGAACGCGGCGTGGACGTGCTGGTCGCCACCCCGGGCCGGCTGCGCGACCTGATCAACCGGGGCGCCGCCTCGCTCGACCAGGTGCAGATCGCCGTCCTCGACGAGGCCGACCAGATGGCCGACATGGGCTTCCTGCCCGAGGTCACCGAGATCCTCGACCTGGTCCCGGCCGGCGGCCAGCGGCTGCTGTTCTCCGCCACGCTGGAGAACGAGATCGACACCCTCGTCCGCCGCTACCTGGTCGACCCGGTCACCCACGAAGTGGACGCCGCCCAGGGCGCGGTGACCACGATGAGCCACCACGTGCTCGTCGTGAAGCCGAAGGACAAGGCGCCGGTCACCGCCGCGATCGCCGCCCGCAAGGGCCGCACCATCATCTTCGTCCGCACCCAGATGGGCGCCGACCGCGTCGCCGAGCAGCTGATCGAGGCCGGCGTGCGCGCCGACGCGCTGCACGGCGGCATGACCCAGGGCGCGCGGACCCGCACCCTGGAGGACTTCAAGGGCGGGCACGTCAACGTGCTGGTCGCCACCGACGTCGCCGCCCGCGGTATCCACGTGGACGGCATCGACCTGGTGCTCAACGTCGACCCGGCCGGCGACCACAAGGACTACCTGCACCGTTCGGGCCGTACCGCCCGCGCCGGCCAGTCCGGCACGGTCGTCTCGCTGGCCCTGCCGCACCAGCGCAAGCAGATCTTCCGGCTGATGGAGGACGCGGGCGTCGACGCCTCGCGCCATGTCATCGGCGGTGCGGGCGTGTTCGACGACGACGTGGCCAGCATCACCGGCGCCCGCTCGCTCACCGATGTGCAGGCCGACGCGGTGCAGAACGCGGCTTCCCAGGCAGAGCGCGAAGTCGCCGAGCTGACCAAGCAGTTGGAGCGGTTGCAGCGCCGGGCGAACGAACTGCGCGAGGAGGCGGACCGGCTCACCGCGCGTTCCGCCCGCGAGCGCGGCGAGGACCCGGAGGAGGCGGTGGCCGCGAAGGCCGCCGAACTCGCCGCGGAAGCCGCCGCCGCGGCCGCGGCAGCGGCCGTGCCCGAGCAGCGCGAGGAGCGCTCGTCGTACCAACGGCGCGACGACCGCGGGAACTTCGACCGCCGCGACGACCGGCGGGACGACCGCCGCGACTCGCGTCCCTCGTACCGGAACGACCGTGACCGCGGGGGCGACCGCGACCGCCGGGACGACCGTGGCGGCGACCGTCGTGACTCGCGTCCGGCCTACAACCGTGACGACCGCCGCGACTCCCGCCCGTCCACCTCGTCCTCGTCGTCGTCCTCGTACGGTGACCGGAACCGTCGCGACTCCCGCCCGTCGTACGGCGACCGGGACCGTCGTGACGCCCGCCCGGCGTACAACCGTGACGACCGCCGCGACTCCCGCCCGTCGTACGGCGACCGGGACCGTCGTGACGCGCGCCCCGCGTACAACCGTGACGACCGGCGCCCGTCCAC
>NZ_JACEGK010000788.1:0-2356 GCF_056859195.1 Streptomyces sp. NH27 | reverse complement strand
GTGCCGGGATCCCCGCACCGCCCTCCGGTACGGCCGCCAGCGGTGCCTGGGCGGCGCCCTCGGCCTTCTGTGCCGCCGCCGGCGCGCCCGCCTTGCGCTCACGGCTCCGCGACCGCCTCGCGCCGGCCCCGGCCCCGCCACCACCACTGCCGCGGCGACGGGCGTCATCCCCGAACGGAATGACCTTCGCGTCCGTCATGGCTGCCGCTCCTTCTGCCGCTCCGGCCCCCGCATCGATCCCACGTCGTGCAACGTCACCGCATCCAGCGTCACCGCGTCCAGCGGTCCATCCGCCGCCCCGTGCACCACCCCGTGCACCACCGCATCCACCGTCATCGCGCCGGCTCCCCGCGCCGTACCCTGGCCGCCACCTCGTCGACCGCGGCCGCCAGCCGTGCGGGCGGCAACAGGCCGGGCTGACGGGTGCGGGCGAAGTCATGGAACGTTTCCGCAGTGGTGTAGGCCGCGTGGAAGCCCAGCGTCTCCCGCATCTGCCGGGTGTCGACCACCCGGCCGTGGGTGAGCAGCCGGATCTGCTCGCTGGAGAAGTCCGTCACGCCCGCGGTCCGCAGCATCCGGCCCACCCAGGTCACCGCGGGCAACAGCACCGGCACGGTCGGACGGCCCAGCCGCCGCGCGGTCTGCGACAGCAGCAGCACCCCGTCACCGGCGATGTTGAACGTGCCGCTGTTGAGCGTCCCGCGCCGCGCCTCCATGGCCGCGACCACCAGCACCTCGTTGACGTCGTCCTCGTGCACGAACTGCAACCTGGGGTCGTACCCGAACACGGTGGGCAGCACCGGCAGGTCGAAGAACTCCGCGAGCGGGGTGTCCGCCCGCGGGCCGAGGATGTTCGCGAACCGCAGCACCGCCACCGCCACGTCGGGCCGGCGCCGGGCGAAGCCGCGGACGTATCCCTCGACCTCGACCGCGTCCTTCGCGAAGCCGCCGCTGGGCGGCGACTTGACCGGGGTGGTCTCGGTGAACACCGCCGGGTCGCGCGACGCGGAACCGTAGACGCTCGTGGTGGACTTCACCACCAGCCGCCGGACGGTCGGCGCCTTCTGGCACGCGCCCAACAACTGCATCGTGCCGATGACGTTGGTCTCCTTGGCCTGGGTGCGGCCGCCCGCGACCGGCGAGGTGCCGCTGACGTCCAGGTGCACCACGGTGTCGACGACGTGCTGCGCCAGCACCTTCCCGATCATCGGCTGCCGGATGTCGGCCCGGACGAACTCCGCGTCCCCCAGGTCGTGCTCCGGCGGCACCGCGTCGACCGCGACCACCCGGTCGACCTCGGGCTCACGCTGCACGCGCCGGACGAACCGCCCGCTGAGCTGCCGCGCGACTCCGGTGACGAGCACCACCTTGCCCACGTTCAGCGCCTTCCTAGGGGAGTGCTGTCACCGTACCCCGCCGCTGTTGCGCGACGATGACGAAACGCCCCCGCACCCCGACCGGCCCCCGTACATGCCACTGCCCCCTTCGACCGCCCTGAATCAGGCGGAGGAAGGGGGCAGGAGAGCGGCAAACAGCTCGCTTACTTCTTGTTACGACGCTGAACACGCGTCCGCTTGAGAAGCTTGCGGTGCTTCTTCTTCGCCATACGCTTACGCCGCTTCTTGATGACTGAGCCCACGACAACCCTCGCTTCGGTTTCACTCGGTGCGGGGCGTCCGAGCCCACACGACCTACGTCGGCCAAGCCTACCCGCCCCGAGCGGACGAACGTAACCGAGGCCCACGCGGTCCGTCACCGGCCCGTTACCGGGCCGCCTCGGGCAGCTCAGGCAGACTCCACCCCCACATAGGACTCGCGCAGGTACTCGTGCACGGCCTGCTCCGGAACCCGGAAGGACCGACCCACGCGAATCGCCGGCAGATGACCGCTGTGCACCAGCCGGTACACGGTCATCTTCGACACCCTCATCACCGCCGCGACTTCGGCGACAGTGAGGAACACGACCTCGTTGAGAGGCCGACTTTCAGTTACAGCCATGACACACCTGAACCTTCCGCACATGACGGCCACCGGCTTCCCCTCCGGCGACTCCAAACAGGCATGTGCGCTCCCCCTCAGATTAGGGGCGGATGATGCGAGTGGGGAAGAGGAGTTGCGAACGGTTGACTACTGTGCGAGCCACGCACTCTTCAACACGTAGCGGGTGACCGGCCGGTAGTAGTCCGACCGAGCGGTGTCGTCGAGCGGTACCGCCACCGCCACTCTCCCCTCTGCTTCCGCCACGAAAACGGCCGGGTCGTCGCAGTCCCCGAGACCGATCGCCTCGATGCCCAACTGCCCTGCCCCGCAGACGAATCCATGGTCTCCGACCACCAGTTTCGGCAACATTCCGGCG
>NZ_JACEGK010000787.1:0-2363 GCF_056859195.1 Streptomyces sp. NH27 | reverse complement strand
GGGAACACCCCCACCTCCCCGACCCCATCGGCAACCGCCGCGAAACAGGCCCCGTCCTCCTGGACGACGCCACCATCCGCCTGCTGATCCGCTGCGCCCGCTACGGCCTGTGCGAGCCGCCGGTGATCGCCGAGTGCTGGACATCCGGAGCGAGCGAGGGCCTGCTGGAGAAGTTCCGCCGGGTCCTGGCCGAATCCCGGACCACCGCTCTGGAGCGCGAGGCCGCCGGATACGCCGACGGCACCGTGACCGTCGAATACGGCAAAGCCATGTACTCGAAATTCACCTCGACCCTGGGCGAATCATCCGCCAACCTGGAGATCCGCCGACCCGAGTGGATGCACATCATCCGCAGCCAGGCTTTCGCGAACCTCTGGTACAAGGCATACAAGGCACACCAGGCCGGCCTGATCATCGTGCGCCTCCGGGGCACGGACGAACTCCACATCACCGGCGGCCAATGGCGTAAAATCCCCGGACAGGAGGGCGGTGCATTCGAAGAGGGCCGCCTCCTCACCCAGATGAAACTCAAGGACCAATACACGCTGCCGAGGATCACCGCCTGACATGTCGACCGACGGATGGAAACACTTCGGAAAATACGGCGCGAACCTCGACCCGGGAAACGTCCACGGACGAGACGCCCTCGCCAGCGCCCTGGAAGACGCGCTGGAACGCATGATCATCGACGGCGGCATCAAGTCCCCGGCCAGCACCCGCCGCGGCCTCAAAGCCCGCATGAAGTACCTCACCACCACCAGCGGCGGCGCCCAAGCGATGGCCGACGCCGGCATCACCGCCACCCGCCCCACCCTCCGCGCCTGGACCAAGGGCAAGCAACGCCCCCGCCCGGAGAACGCCGAAGCGATCGACACCGCCTACTGGAACCTGCGCGCCGCCAACATCCTGGCCAACCCCGGAGCCTTCAAACAGCACCTCAACCGGGGCGGCCAGGGCACCAAGATGGAGATCCACCCCATCAACCAGGACGTCGTCCTGCCCAAGCGCCGACGGGACAACCTGCGGGTGCGCCGCATCCAGGTCCGCTACATCTGGGACGCCGCCGTCGACGCCCTCGTCGCCGGCGACCTCGACGAGCTCGAACACATCTGGGACGACGTCATCGCCGAACTCGACTCCGACTGGGGCGCCTACACCTACGTCGCCCACATCGGCCTCGGCGCCTGACCTCGGCCCCGCCCGCATCCGCCCCCGGAGGCCGCTACCGTCGTGAAGGCCTGCACGACGCGGCGGTTCCCCGCCCTGGTTTCGACGAAGTGAGGTGCCGCGCCCATGGCCATCGGCCATCGCCACGACACAGCCCACGCCGTGGTGGATCCGGGCCTTCCCCGGCGGACCCGCGAGACCGTCCACCGGCTCGCCCGCCAGCACCCCCGACTCCTCCGGGACCCGGCCGCGCCGCTGCCGTACGTGGCCGGGCTGGATCTGACCGAGCTGGCTCAGGGAGTGGGAGTAGCGGCCGGGACAGGTGTACTGCTGACCATTCTCGTCCTGCTCGCGAGCCGGATACCAGAACCCGCAGAGGCGGCCGCCTGGCCGTCGACGGCCATGCTGCTGTGGGTCGCGGCGGCGATGTTCTGCGTGAGCGCGGCCGTGGCCCTCCTGCGGGCGCGTGTCCCCGGGGGCCGCGCGCGCGTCGCGCAGGACCTGGCCGAGGCCCGAGGCCGGTACCTACTGCGCGGCGAGGAACTGCCCACCGAGGGCTGGGCGCTGGTGGTGCAGGCGGCGCAGACGCTCGAGCGGGTGCTCACCCAGACATGGCTCGGAGAGCCGGTCGACCCGGACCGCGACGCGCTTGCCCAGGGCGTCTGGTCGATGGCCCGCGCCCTCGCCAGCGGCGCGGGAACAGCCGCCGGCGAGACGTTCGTCGCCGCGCTGGAACTCTACGACCAGCGCATCCACGAGGCCACCAAGGCCCAGCTGACGTCAGACCCCCGATCCCCAGAACTCCTCCACGCGATCGACCGCGCCCACGACGCCGGCAGGCATGCCCTGGCGATGGCAGCCGCTGCGGCCCGTTGACCATCTGACCGCGCACCTCGGGCCGCCGGATACCCGGGTCCGCCGCAGGCGCGAGTCCGATGCTGTGGCCCGCGGGGGTGAGGAGCGGCGGCGCGGGTCACGGCGCCGAGCGCCGCGGCAGCGGGGCATGACCGTGCCGGCCCCGCGCGCGGTCGGGCTGCTGGTCGGGCTGGTGGGTTGTCCGGTTTGGGTGCAGGCGGGGACGGGCGGCCACTACGGTACTGCGGTGAGCGAGATGCTGCCGGCCGGCGCGGACGTACGGCTCGGGGCGGAGCTGCCGGAGGTCGACAAGTGAAGCCCGGCCTACCGGACCCGCGTAC
>NZ_JACEGK010000786.1:0-2367 GCF_056859195.1 Streptomyces sp. NH27 | reverse complement strand
ACCCTCCGACCTCGCCGCCATCGTGGCGGCCGCGCGCCGCGGCGCGCCGATCGAAAGTGCGAGACCACCGTGCCCCCGGTGCCCCCGGTCCCCCCGGGCTCCGCGAATGCGTACGCGTACGAGTACGAGAAGGACGGCGCGGCCATCTACCGCCGCTCCTTCGCCACGATCCGCGCCGAGGCGGACCTCGGCGGGCTGCCCGCGGACGTCGGCCAGGTCGCGGTGCGGATGATCCACGCCTGCGGGATGGTCGACCTGGTGGCCGACCTCGCGTACACGCCGGACGTGGTGACGCGGGCCCGGGCGGCGCTGCGGGCCGGGGCGCCCGTGCTGTGCGACGCGGCGATGGTCGCCAGCGGGGTGACCCGCAAGCGGCTGCCCGCGGACAACGAGGTGATCTGCACGCTCGGCGACCCGTCGGTGCCCGCGCTCGCCGCCGAACTCGGCACCACCCGCACCGCGGCAGCCCTGGAACTGTGGCGCGACCGGCTCGACGGCGCCGTCGTCGCCATCGGCAACGCGCCCACCGCGCTGTTCCGGCTGCTCGAACTCGTCGCCGAGGGCGCCCCGCGCCCGGCCGCCGTCATCGGCGTCCCGGTCGGTTTCATCGGCGCCGCCGAGTCGAAGCACGCCCTGACCACCCACCCGTCGGCCCTCGACCACCTGGTCGTCCACGGCAGGCGCGGCGGCAGCGCCATCGCGGCAGCCGCACTCAACGCGATTGCGAGCGAGGAAGAATGAGCAGCCGCCCTTCCGCGGAGCACGACGCGACCACCCCCGAGGACCCGCACGCTGCCGGCTCCGGTGACTCCGGAGTGGGGCGGCTCTACGGCGTCGGTCTCGGGCCCGGCGACCCGAAGTTGATGACGGTGCGGGCCGTGGAGGTGATCGCGGCGGCCGACGTCGTGGCGTACCACAGCGCTCGGCACGGCCGGTCGATCGCCCGGGGGATCGCGGCGGCGTACCTCCGCGACGGGCAGATCGAGGAGAAGCTGGTCTACCCGGTCACGACGGAGACCACCGACCATCCCGGCGGCTACCAGGGCGCGATGGAGGAGTTCTACGAGCAGGCGGCGGCACGGCTGGCGGCGCACCTGAACGCGGGCCGCAGCGTCGCGGTGCTGGCGGAGGGCGACCCGCTCTTCTACGGGTCGTACATGCACATGCACAAGCGGCTGGCCGAGCGGTACCCGACGGAGGTCGTGCCCGGAGTGACCTCGATGGTGGGCGCGGCAGCGCGGCTGGGGGCGCCGCTGGTGGAGGGCGAGGAGTCGCTGACGGTGCTGCCCGGCACGCTGCCGGAGGAGGAGTTGGCCGCACGGCTGGCGGCGGCGGACACCGCGGTGGTGCTGAAGCTGGGCCGTACGTTCCCGGTGGTGCGGCGGGCGCTGGAGCGCTCGGGGCGGCTGGCGGAGGCCCGGTACGTCGAGCGGGCCACCATGGCGGGCGAGCGGACCGCGGAACTGGCCGAGGTGGACCCGGAGTCGGTGCCGTACTTCGCGATGGCGGTGCTGCCGAGCCGGGGCGGCGCGGCGGTGCCCCGGCAGGAGCGGGCCGAGCAGCCGGGCGACGGCGCCGGGCGGGACCGCGACGGGTTCGGGCACGTCGTGGTCGTCGGCACCGGTCCGGCCGGGCCGCTGTGGCTGACCCCCGAGACGCGCGGCGCGCTGGCCGCGGCGGACGACCTGGTCGGCTACACCACGTACCTGGACCGGGTGCCGGTCAGGGCCGGTCAGCTGCGGCACGGCAGCGACAACCGGGTGGAGGCCGAGCGCGCCCAGTTCGCGCTGGAACTCGCCCGTAGAGGGCGGCGGGTGGCCGTGGTGTCCGGCGGCGACCCGGGGGTGTTCGCGATGGCCACCGCCGTGGTGGAGGCCGCGTCGCAACCGCCGTACCGGGACGTGCCGATACGGGTGCTGCCCGGCGTGACCGCGGCCAACGCCGCCGCCGCGCGGGTCGGTGCCCCGCTCGGCCACGACTACGCGGCGGTCTCCCTGTCCGACCGGCTCAAGCCGTGGGAGGTCATCGCCGAGCGGCTGCGCGCGGCCGCTTCCGCCGACCTGGTGCTCGCGCTGTACAACCCGGGGTCGAAGAGCCGCACCTGGCAGGTGGCCAAGGCCCGCGAACTCCTGCTGGAGCAGCGCTCTCCCGACACCCCCGTGGTGGTCGCCCGCGACGTCGGCGGCCCGGGCGAGCGGGTCCGGATCGTCCGCCTCGCCGATCTGGAACCCGCCGAGGTCGACATGCGCACCCTGCTCATCGTCGGCTCCTCCCAGACCAGGACCGTGACGCGCGGCGACGGCGAGCAGGTGGTCTGGACGCCGCGCAACTACCCCGGGAACTGACCGCACCCGCCCCCCGCCGCCG
>NZ_JACEGK010000785.1:0-2368 GCF_056859195.1 Streptomyces sp. NH27 | reverse complement strand
ACATGGACAAGCCCTCGGCCTATTAGTACCGGTCAGCTCCACCCCTCACGAGGCTTCCACATCCGGCCTATCAACCCAGTCGTCTACTGGGAGCCTTACCCCATCAAGTGGGTGGGAGCCCTCATCTCGAAGCAGGCTTCCCGCTTAGATGCTTTCAGCGGTTATCCCTCCCGAACGTAGCCAACCAGCCATGCCCTTGGCAGGACAACTGGCACACCAGAGGTTCGTCCGTCCCGGTCCTCTCGTACTAGGGACAGCCCTTCTCAAGACTCCTACGCGCGCAGCGGATAGGGACCGAACTGTCTCACGACGTTCTAAACCCAGCTCGCGTACCGCTTTAATGGGCGAACAGCCCAACCCTTGGGACCGACTCCAGCCCCAGGATGCGACGAGCCGACATCGAGGTGCCAAACCATCCCGTCGATATGGACTCTTGGGGAAGATCAGCCTGTTATCCCCGGGGTACCTTTTATCCGTTGAGCGACGGCGCTTCCACAAGCCACCGCCGGATCACTAGTCCCTACTTTCGTACCTGCTCGACCCGTCAGTCTCACAGTCAAGCTCCCTTGTGCACTTACACTCAACACCTGATTGCCAACCAGGCTGAGGGAACCTTTGGGCGCCTCCGTTACCCTTTAGGAGGCAACCGCCCCAGTTAAACTACCCACCAGACACTGTCCCTGATCCGGATCACGGACCGAGGTTAGACATCCAGCACGACCAGAGTGGTATTTCAACGACGACTCCACCACGGCTGGCGCCGCGATTTCAAAGTCTCCCACCTATCCTACACAAGCCGAACCGAACACCAATATCAAGCTATAGTAAAGGTCCCGGGGTCTTTCCGTCCTGCTGCGCGAAACGAGCATCTTTACTCGTAGTGCAATTTCACCGGGCCTATGGTTGAGACAGTCGAGAAGTCGTTACGCCATTCGTGCAGGTCGGAACTTACCCGACAAGGAATTTCGCTACCTTAGGATGGTTATAGTTACCACCGCCGTTTACTGGCGCTTAAGTTCTCAGCTTCGCCACACCGAAGTATGACTAACCGGTCCCCTTAACGTTCCAGCACCGGGCAGGCGTCAGTCCGTATACATCGCCTTACGGCTTCGCACGGACCTGTGTTTTTAGTAAACAGTCGCTTCTCGCTGGTCTCTGCGGCCACCCCCAGCTCACACCGTAAAGATGATCACCAGAAATGGCCCCCCTTCTCCCGAAGTTACGGGGGCATTTTGCCGAGTTCCTTAACCATAGTTCACCCGAACGCCTCGGTATTCTCTACCTGACCACCTGAGTCGGTTTAGGGTACGGGCCGCCATGAAACTCGCTAGAGGCTTTTCTCGACAGCATAGGATCATCCACTTCACCACAATCGGCTCGGCATCAGGTCTCAGGCTCAATGTGTGACGGATTTACCTACCACACGCCCTACACCCTTACCCCGGGACAACCACCGCCCGGGCTGGACTACCTTCCTGCGTCACCCCATCGCTTACCTACTACAAGTCCGGTTCAGCGGCTCCACCACTCCCCCTCACTCCGAAGAGATCAGAGGCGGCTTCACGGCCTTAGCATCGCTCGGTTCAGTACTGGGCGTTTCAAAGCGGGTACCGGAATATCAACCGGTTGTCCATCGACTACGCCTGTCGGCCTCGCCTTAGGTCCCGACTTACCCTGGGCAGATCAGCTTGACCCAGGAACCCTTAGTCAATCGGCGCAAGAGTTTCTCACTCTTGTATCGCTACTCATGCCTGCATTCTCACTCGTGAACCATCCACCACTCGCTTACGCGGCGGCTTCACCCGGCACACGACGCTCCCCTACCCATCACAGCGGGCGTTGGCCCTCATGCTGCAATGACACGACTTCGGCGGTACGCTTGAGCCCCGCTACATTGTCGGCGCGGAATCACTTGACCAGTGAGCTATTACGCACTCTTTCAAGGATGGCTGCTTCTAAGCCAACCTCCTGGTTGTCTCTGCGACTCCACATCCTTTCCCACTTAGCGTACGCTTAGGGGCCTTAGTCGATGCTCTGGGCTGTTTCCCTCTCGACCATGGAGCTTATCCCCCACAGTCTCACTGCCGCGCTCTCACTTACCGGCATTCGGAGTTTGGCTAAGGTCAGTAACCCGGTAGGGCCCATCGCCTATCCAGTGCTCTACCTCCGGCAAGAAACACACGACGCTGCACCTAAATGCATTTCGGGGAGAACCAGCTATCACGGAGTTTGATTGGCCTTTCACCCCTAACCACAGGTCATCCCCCAGGTTTTCAACCCTGGTGGGTTCGGTCCTCCACACGGTCTTACCCGCGCTTCAACCTGCCCATGGCTAGATCACTCCGCTTCGGGTCTTGAGCGTGCTACT
>NZ_JACEGK010000784.1:0-2372 GCF_056859195.1 Streptomyces sp. NH27 | reverse complement strand
CCCGTAGACTGGTCGGCGCCAGCCCCCACCTCCTGCCCACGGGAAGTCGTCACGTGTCGCTCTCCATCGGAATCGTCGGCCTGCCGAATGTCGGCAAGTCGACGCTCTTCAACGCCCTGACCAAGAACGACGTGCTGGCGGCCAACTACCCGTTCGCCACCATCGAGCCCAACATCGGCGTGGTCGGCGTGCCCGACCCCCGGCTGCACCGGCTCGCCGAGATCTTCGGCTCGGCCCGGGTGCTGCCCGCCACCGTGGACTTCGTCGACATCGCGGGCATCGTCCGCGGCGCCTCTGAGGGCGAGGGTCTGGGCAACAAGTTCCTCGCGAACATCCGCGAGTCCGACGCGATCTGCCAGGTCATCCGCGCCTTCAAGGACGAGAACGTGGTCCACGTGGACGGCAAGGTCTCGCCGCGGGACGACATCGAGACGATCAACACCGAGCTGATCCTCGCCGACCTGCAGTCCGTGGAGAAGGCGATCCCGCGCCTGACCAAGGAATCGCGGATGCAGAAGGACAAGGCGAAGGTGCTGGCCGCGGCCGAGGCCGCGCAGGTGATCCTCGCCGCCGGTGACACCCTCTTCGCGCACGGCATCACCAAGGGCACCGAGCAGGGCATCCTCCTGCACGAGCTCCACCTGCTCACCACCAAGCCGTTCCTCTACGTCTTCAACGTCGACGAGGACGAGCTCACCGACGAGGCGTTCAAGGACGAGCAGCGCGCCCTGATCGCCCCCGCCGAGGCGATCTTCCTCAACGCCAAGCTCGAAGCGGACCTGGCCGAACTCGACGACGCCGAAGCCCTCGAACTCCTCCAGTCCGTCGGCCAGGAAGAGCCCGGGCTCGCCACCCTCGCCCGGGTCGGCTTCAACACCCTCGGTCTCCAGACCTACCTCACCGCCGGCCCCAAGGAATCCCGCGCCTGGACCATCAAGCGCGGCGCCACCGCCCCCGAGGCCGCGGGCGTCATCCACACCGACTTCCAAAAGGGCTTCATCAAGGCCGAGGTCATCTCCTTCGACGACCTCGTGACCACCGGCTCCGTCGCCGAAGCCCGCGCCAAGGGCAAGGCCCGCATGGAGGGCAAGGACTACGTCATGCAGGACGGCGACGTGGTGGAGTTCCGCTTCAACGTGTGAGTGATGGTGTGGAGGCGGCCTGACCTGCGAGGAAGCGGGTCGGGCCATTCTGCTGTCCGCGGGAGTCCGCACCCGCCCGCCTGCGTGGTCCCGTCGATGGTCCGCCTGTCGTCCTGGCGGCACGGCACGGCACGGCCTACGTCTGGCGGGAACCGATTTCCCGGCGGGCGCGAAGAGCGAGAGTCTGGTTGCTCACCGTCGTCTTCATTCGGCGCATGACATTCTGCGTCCAATGAAGGTTTCCCCATCGCTCCTGCCGCTGTTGCGTTCACAGATGCAGGGGTGCCGGCCCTCGTGGTGCTCCATCCGGAGCGCTGACCGAGCTCGCCGACTCACTGGGTGCTTCGCATACGGCCGTCCTGCGTGAGGTGAACCGGCTTGTCGGCGGGGGCATCCTGCGTGATCGACGGGTCGGTCGGAGTCGGTGAGGCGTACATCTACGGCTCCTGGGCCGCGCGCTACAAGGGCGAGTCGGGGTTGCCTCCGGCTGACATCGATATTCTCGTCGTGGGTGAGCCGGACGCCGACTCCCTCTTCGACCTTGCCGAGGAAGTATCCCGTCGGCTGGGCCGCGAGGTGAACGTCCACCGGGTCACGACTCAGGCATGGACGGCGGATACGGCTGATCCCTTTCTCACCAGTGTCCGCGAGCGTCCGCTGGTCCGGTTGAACCTTGATCAGGAGACATGATGGCGGGTTGGGACAAGGGGCGGGCGACGGTCGAAGCGCTGATCAATGGCGGCGAGCACGAGCGTGTACCTGCGTCCCGGCCGGCGGCCGAGGCGGAGCTTGTCCGGGCGCGCACTCACGTCGACTCCGCGCGCCAGTTGCGGACCAAGAACCCGGAGGACGCGTACACGCTGGCCCTGTCGGTGTCGCCGTTGTCGAAGTAGATCGCTTGGTGCAGTTGTCCGCCGAGGGTCGCGGCGTAGCGGGTGAGCACCTCCTGGCCGGAGATGCGGCCCTGCTCGATCCGGGAGACGTGGCCCTTGGAGACGCCCATCCGCTCCGCTACCTGTTCCTGGTTGAGGTTGCGGGACTGCGGACTTCGGCAGGGCGGTGGCCGAGCGCCTCGGCGAGGAGTTCCCTCTTGCCCTCGGCCACGGTCTCTTCGCCGCCGGCTCGGGCGACGGGCTCGGCGCGGATGTCCTGCCAGCGGGCGTATCCCGTCATCGTGCGTCCTCCTCTTCGGGCACGTGTGGGGGGAAGCCGTCGGGGGTGGTGTGGGCG
>NZ_JACEGK010000783.1:0-2391 GCF_056859195.1 Streptomyces sp. NH27 | reverse complement strand
CCCGCCGAGTCCGCGGGCGGCGGCTGCGGTGACGGCTGCGGCTGCGGCGACGCCCCAGACCCGTACGACCTCGACCCGCTGGAATGCGGCCTCGACCCGGACCTCGCCGCGCTGATCGTCGACGCCGGCCTGGACCCCGTACAGGTCGAGGACATCGCGCACATGGCGATCGAGGAGGACCTCGACCAGGGCGTGGACGTCACCACGGTGGCGACCGTGCCCGAAGAGGCGTTCTCCACCGGGGACTTCACCGCGCGGGAGGACGGCACCGTGGCGGGGCTGCGGGTCGCCGAGGCCGTGCTGTCGGTGGTGTGCACCGACGAGTTCGAGGTGGAGCGGCACGTCGAGGACGGCGACCGGGTCACCGCCGGGCAGAAGCTGCTGACCGTGCGCACCCGCACCCGCGACCTGCTCACCGCCGAGCGCAGCGCGCTGAACCTGCTGTGCCGGTTGTCCGGCATCGCCACCGCCACCCGCGCCTGGGCCGACGCCCTGGCCGGCACCAACGCGCAGGTGCGCGACACCCGCAAGACCACGCCGGGCCTGCGCGCGCTGGAGAAGTACGCGGTGCGCTGCGGCGGCGGCGCCAACCACCGGATGTCGCTGTCGGACGCGGCGCTGGTCAAGGACAACCACGTGATCGCCGCGGGCGGTGTCGCGGCCGCCTTCAAGCTGGTCCGCGAGGAGTTCCCCGACGTGCCGATCGAGGTCGAGGTGGACACCCTGCACCAGGTCCGCGAGGTGCTGGACGCCGGCGCCGACCTGATCCTGCTGGACAACTTCACGCCCGCCGAGACCGCCGAGGCGGTCGCCATCGTCGGCGGCCGGGCGCTGCTGGAGTCCTCCGGCCGGCTCACCCTGGACAACGCCCGCGCCTACGCCGACACCGGGGTGCACTTCCTGGCGGTCGGCGCGCTCACCCACTCGTCCCCGATCCTCGACATCGGCCTCGACCTGCGAGCGGAAGCGTAGAGGCGGATGCTGCTCACCATCGACGTGGGCAACACCCACACCGTGCTCGGGCTCTTCGACGGCGAGGAGATCGTGGAGCACTGGCGGATCTCCACCGATCCACGGCGCACCGCCGACGAGTTGGCGGTCCTGCTCCAGGGCCTGATGGGCATGCATCCGCTGCTCGGCGACCTCGGTGACGGCATCGACGGCATCGCGATCTGCTCCACGGTGCCGTCGGTGCTGCACGAACTGCGCGAGGTGACCCGGCGGTACTACGGCGACGTGCCGGCGATCCTCGTCGAGCCCGGCGTCAAGACCGGTGTGCCGATCCTGGTCGACCACCCCAAGGAGGTCGGCTCCGACCGGATCATCAACTCGCTCGCCGCGGTGCACCTCTACGGCGGCCCGTGCATCGTGGTGGACTTCGGCACCGCCACCACCTTCGACGCGGTCTCCGCGCGCGGCGAGTACGTGGGCGGCGCGATCGCCCCCGGCATCGAGATCTCCGTCGACGCGCTCGGCATGCGCGGCGCGCAGCTGCGCAAGATCGAGCTGGCCCGGCCGCGCAGCGTCATCGGCAAGAACACCATCGAGGCGATGCAGTCCGGCATCCTCTACGGCTTCGCGGGACAGGCCGACGGGATCGCCGAGCGGATGGCCCGCGAACTGGCCGACGACCCCGACGACGTCACCGTCATCGCCACCGGCGGCCTCGCGCCCCTCGTACTGGGCGAGGCGTCCCTCATCGACGCCCACGAGCCCTGGCTCACCCTCATCGGCCTGCGGCTGGTCTACGCCCGCAACGCCCCGCCGACCGCGTAGCGCCGCGGCCGCCCGCCGCCCCGAGGACCGTCACCCCGAGGACCGCCCCCGGTCCGAAGGCGGTCCACGCCCACCAGGCGACGCCCCCACGGCCCGAGGAGGCCCCGCCGACCGCGCAGCACCGCGGACGGCGCGGCTTCCCGGCGAGCCGCGCGGCGATACGTGAGGTTTGTCCGCTTAACGATTAATGTCCATGCATGCCAACGCCACATGGAAACCGAGGGGGAATGGCGTTCAGCGCGGACGAGGTGCGCGTGCTGCGGCGCGCGCTCGCGGAGGTGCTGGGCCCGCACAGAAGGGCGGGAGCGCCCACCCTGGTGGTCGCGCCACGCCCCGCGGAGCACGTACAGGACTGTCTGCGGCTCGCGGACGGCCTGGAGGACGCCGTACGGGAGGCGGGCCGGATGCGCGCCTTCCAGCTGGCCGAGCTGCACCGCTACCGCCTGGCGCTGCCCGGCGCGGCGAGCGGCTATCTGGACCGCCTCGCCACCGCCCTCGCCGGCGGCTACCTGCCCGGTCCCGACGACCTCGCCGCACTGCGCCGGCTGCGCGCCCTGCCCGGCGGAACCCTGGAGTACCACCGTCGCACCGCCCTGCTGCGCCGCTGCGAAACCC
>NZ_JACEGK010000782.1:0-2400 GCF_056859195.1 Streptomyces sp. NH27 | reverse complement strand
CCCCCGCACCACCCGCGCCGCCCGCCGACGCCGACGGCCACGACACCGCGCCCGACGACGACCTGCCGCCCTCCGACGACCCGCGCCGCGACCTCGAACGACTCCTCGACCGCTTCCGCGACGACGTCCGCGACACCGCCCGCGACCACGGCGTCACCGACCGCCAACTGCGCGAGGTGCGGCGCCACCTGTCGGCCGCGGCGGCGCACATCAGGTCCGCCCTGCACGGCCACGGGCCTACGTCGTGAGCACCACCTTGCCGAACGCCTCGCCCTGCGCGAGGCGTTCGAAGCCCTCCCGGGCCCGGTCCATCGGCAGCACCGAGTCGATCACCGGCCGTACCCCGGTCGTGGCGCAGAAGCCGAGCAGGTCCTCCAACTCGTCCTTGGTGCCCATGGTCGACCCGACGACCTTGAGCTCCAGGAAGAAGATCCGGTTGAGCTCGGTCGCCGGCGGGTTGGCGCCGCTGGTGGCGCCCGAGATCACCAGGGTGCCGCCGGGGCGCAGCGACTTCACCGAGTGCGACCAGGTGGCCGCGCCGACCGTCTCGATCACCGCGTCCACCCGCTCCGGCAGCCGGGCCCCCGGTTCGTACGCCCCGTGGGCGCCCAACCCCTGGGCCCTGGCGCGCTTGGCGGGGCTGCGGCTGGTGGTGTAGACGCGCAGGCCCGCCGCCTTCGCCAGCACGATCGCGGCGGTGGCGACGCCGCCGCCCGCGCCCTGCACGAGCACCGAGTCGCCCGGCCGGACACCGGCGTTGGTGAACAGCATCCGGTAGGCGGTCAGCCACGCGGTGGGCAGGCACGCCGCCTCCTCGAAGGAGAGCTCCGGCGGCTTGGGCAGCACGTTCCAGGTCGGGACGGCGACCTGCTCGGCGAAGGTGCCCTGGTACTTCTCGGTGAGGATCGAGCGCCGCTCGTCCGGACCGACACCATGGCCGGTCTGGCCGATCACCGAGTGCAGCACCACCTCGTTGCCGTCCTCGTCCACGCCGGCCGCGTCGCAGCCCAGGATCATCGGCAGGCTCTCCTCGCCCAGGCCGACACCCCGCAACGACCACAGGTCATGGTGGTTGAGCGAGGCGGCCCGCACCTTCACCCTGGTCCACCCGGCCCGCTCCAGCGGCTCCGGCCGCTCCCCCGACTCCAGCCCCCGCAGCGGCTGCTCCGCATCGATACGCCCGGCATACACGGCAAACATCCCCCGACCCTAGGCCCCCTACCCACCAGTACGGAAGCACCCAGGGGCGTGACCCGAGCCTGTACGGCCCCGGCCCCGGTCAGAAACCGCTCGTGTCCAACTCCACGTCGAACGGCTCCGGAAGCCGCACCGGCGTCCCGAACGGGCGCGGTCCGCTCACCTCGGTGTAGCCGAGCGGGCCGGGCTGGGCGAACAGCGTGCAGGTGCGCTCCTGCCGGTCGACCAGCAGGTACAGCGGGGCGCGGTACTCCGCGTACCGGCGGCGCTTGGCGATCCGGTCGGTCTCGCCGTTCGACTCCGCGGTGACCTCCACCACCAGCAGCGTCTTGTCCGGCAACAGTGCACCCGCGCCCTTCGCCATGGCGTGCGGCACCACCGCGAGGTCAGGTACGTACCAGTTGCTGCTCCCGGGCAGGTCCAGGTTGCCCGAACCCGCCACGCAGCCCAGCTCACGGAGCACCTCCGCGATCTGCTCGCGGATGGAGGCAGCCACGAACTCGTGGTCCCAGCTCGGTGCCACCGGCTCGATCACACCCTCGACGATCTGCACCCGGTCCCCCCGGATGTGCTGGATCGCGTACTTCAACGCGGTCTCGGGGTCACCGACGGCGTACGGCTCGGGCTCGGCGGTCAACGGTCCTCCCCGCGTAGTCGGAGTACGACGACGAATTCTCTCCTGCTCTACCGCAGCCGATCCGTCCGGGGACGTTTTCACCCCGCGGATCACCCGTTCGAGTCAGCGATCAGCGATCAACGATCAGCGGCCGGCGGCCAGTCGGAGAGCTCGTCCCCGTCAACGAACCGCGTGAAGTCTCCGAGGTCGTGCGTATCGCCCGCCTCGGCCTGGTCGATGCCACGCCGCAGCCGCCGGTTCAACTCGGCCGCGGCGAGCGCCTCACGCTCCACTGCCGTCTGCCGCACGGACATGACGACCTCCTCCGTACAAGTACGTATACGTCCAGTCGATTCCGGGCCGCCCGGCCGGCGGGGGCAGGCGGTCACCGTGCCTGCCCGGGCCGGGAGGGCTTACGACCTGGGGGGTAATAGGGAGCGGGCTCCCGCTGCCCTGCGACTCCGCCTCCGGCGTTGTCGTCGGTCGACGACTCCCCCACAGCATGCGGCGTGGGAGGGGCCCCCACCGCGTCGCCTCCCTCCTCCGCCCTGGATCCGAAGCCACAGGACGCCGCTCCCTGATCCACT
>NZ_JACEGK010000781.1:0-2413 GCF_056859195.1 Streptomyces sp. NH27 | reverse complement strand
GGGCGGCGGGGTGGAGGGCGGCGCCGCGGGCAGCCAGCACCGTGGTGAGGAGGGCGGCGGGGGTGCGGTCCTGGAACAGCGTGAAGGACAGCGCGGTGAAGGGCCCGTAGATCAGGCCGCCGAGGGCGAAGCAGGTGATGGTGACGGGGGCCGGCGCGCCCAGGCCGAAGGGTACGAGCGTCAGGCCCCAGCCGGCGACGATGCCGAGGGTGACCGGCCACAGCGGGAGCTTGCGCAGGGCGCCCGTACACAGGGCGCCGAGGACCGCGCCCGCGCCGAAGAGCGTCCAGTACAGGCCGAGCAGGCGCGCGCCGGCGTGCAGATCGCCGGTGACGTGCAGGGGGAGGGCGACCTCGACCGGGCCGTAGAGGAAGTTGAAGAACCAGGTCAGGGCGAGGATGCCGAGCAGTTCCGGCTGCCCGCGCAGCAGTCGCCGGCCGGCTGCCGCCTGATCGGTGTCGACGGGTGCGGCCGAGGCGGCGGTGGCCGTAACGTCCCCCGCGTCTCCCGGGGGCGCCGTCCTTACCCCGGCGGCCCGCTTCTCCGTGCCGAGCCGGCCCGCCCGCACGGCCAGGACGGCGAACGACACGGCGTCCAGTCCGATGATCCACGCCGGACTCACGGCCGCCGCCAGGAACCCGGCGAGCGCGGGCCCCACGATCATCGACGCCGAACCGCTGGAGCTGACCAGCGCGTTCGCGGCGAGCCGCTGTCGCGGCGGCAGCACCCGGGCGAGTAGCGCGTACTTTCCCGCGCCTCCCCACGCGTGCAGCACCGACGAGCCGGCCAGCAGCGCGATGTACACGGCCGGACGCAGCGCACCCAGCGCCCAGGCGAGCGGGACGCAGCCCAGCGCCGCCGCACGCAGCCAGCTGTCGGCGGCCAGCAGCCGCACGGCGGGCAGCCGGCGCAGCCACCGGCCGAGGAGCAGCGCCCCGGCCACCCCGGGCAGCGCGTACGCGGCCACCGCGGCGCCCACCAGCAACCCGGCCCGCCCGGGCGGCGCGATCGCGATCGCGGTCCAGGCCACGGCGACCATGCTCATCCCGTCGCCGAGGTCGCAGGCCGCCAGCGCGGGCAGCAGTCGCCGGAAGTCGCGCTGCGCGAATAGCGGGCGGTACGCCGGCGGCAGCAGCCGCAAGGGCGAGGGGAAGGAAGCCACCGGGACAGGCTGGCCCCTCAAGCCTGCTTGAGGTCAAGCGCGGCGAGAACGGCGGGGGAGCCGACGACCTTCGGGTTCGGGCGGGGAGGTCGGTCAGTTGAGGTAGTCCGCGCGTCCCTCGTCATCGAGTTCGAAGGGGCCTTCGGGGATGACACAGAATTCATTGCCCTCGGGATCCGCCATCACCAGGAACCCGCCGGCGTAGTACTCCTCCAGCCGGCGCCCGCCGAGCGCCTCGACACGCTGCTGCTCGACGGGCGGGTTCGGTGAGCTGATGTCGAAGTGGATGCGGTTCTTCACCGACTTGGGCTCGCCGGTTCGCTGGAAGCCCAGGCTCAGGCCGTTCTCGCGCCGCAGCCATACGTAGGGTCCCATCCGGGCCACGACTGGCCGGCCGAGCACCTCGGACCAGAACGCGGCAAGCCGTTCAGGGTCAGCGGCATCAAGGATGAGGGCATTGATCTGCGCAGGTGAGTCAGCCATGCCGTGATCCTCGCATGGCGCGCAGGGCTGCCCGGCGTCGGTCGCCACACGCACGGTGCTCGGCGGTCGAATTTCGCTGAGACGGGACACGCGGCGGAAGACCCCGAGGGTTGCCGAACGATGGATTCCGATATATCGTTGAAGTGTCGCGAACGATCAACGATGGAAGGAGCGACATCATGCGTTCCCAAGGACCACATGCACACGGACACGGAAACTGCGGACCTGGACATCACGGGTGGGGCGAGCGAGAGGGGTCGCGGGCGGCATTCGGGCCGTTCGGGCCGCCCTTCGGCGGCGGGCCGTTCGGGCCCGGCGGCCGGGGCCGCGGCGGACCGCGCGGACGCGCCCGGCGCGGCGACGTACGCGCGTCGATCCTGGCGCTGCTCACCGACCGCCCGATGCACGGCTACGAGATGATCCAGGAGATCGCCGAGCGCAGCGGCGGCGCGTGGCGGCCGAGCCCCGGCTCGGTCTACCCGACGCTGCAACTGCTGGAGGACGAGGGCCTGATCGGCAGCGAGAGCGAGGGCGGCAAGAAGCTGTTCACGCTCACGGACGCCGGCCGGGTCGAGGCCGAGGCGGGTCCCGACGCGCCCTGGGAGGACGCCGAACGCGGCGTCGACTGGGACGCGCTCAACGAGATCAGGAAGGCCGGCGGGGGCCTGATCGAGGCGTTCCGCCAGGTCTGGGCGACGGGCACACCGGAGCAGCGCGACAAGGCGCTGACCGTGGTGAACGACGCGCGGAAGAAGCTGTACCTGATCC
>NZ_JACEGK010000780.1:0-2415 GCF_056859195.1 Streptomyces sp. NH27 | reverse complement strand
CTCTCGTACAGGCCGACGCCGGCACCCTGCCCTTCGCCGACGGCTCCTTCGACCTGGCCTGCTCCGCATACGGCGCGCTGCCCTTCGTCGCGGACACCGCACGCGTGCACCGCGAGGTGGCCCGGGTGCTGCGGCCCGGCGGCCGGTGGGTGTTCTCCGTGACGCACCCGGTGCGCTGGGCCTTCCCCGACGAGCCCGGCCCCGAGGGCCTGACCGCCGTCTCCTCCTACTTCGACCGGACCCCGTACGTCGAGCAGGACGACCGCGGGCTCGCCGTCTACGTCGAGCACCACCGCACCCTGGGCGACCGGGTGCGGGAGATCGCCGCGGCCGGGCTGCGGCTGGTCGACGTGGTGGAACCGGAGTGGCCGGCATGGAACCAACAGGAGTGGGGCGGCTGGTCCCCGCTGCGCGGCCGGCTGCTGCCGGGCACCGCGATCTTCGTCTGCCTCGCCCCGTGATCCGGCCGCGGCCCGAGGGCCTGGCCCTGCCGGTCGCGCCGGTGGTGCCCGCGCTGCTGGCGGCACTGCGGGAGCGCGGCCGCGCGGTGCTGGCCGCGCCGCCCGGGACCGGCAAGACCACGCTGGTCCCGCTGCTGCTGGCCGCGGAGTTCGGCGGGCGGGTGCTGGTCGCCGAGCCCCGCCGGATGGCCGCGCGGGCGGCCGCCCGGCGGATGGCGTGGCTGCTCGGCGAGGAGGTCGGCGGCACCGTCGGCTTCACGGTGCGCGGCGAGCGGCGGGTGTCGGCGGCCACCGCCGTGGAGGTGGTCACCACCGGGGTGCTGCTCCAGCGGTTGCAGCGCGACCCCGAACTGGGCGGCGTCGGCACGGTGATGCTCGACGAGTGCCACGAGCGGCACCTCGACGCCGACACCGCGACGGCCTTCCTGCTGGACGTACGGTCCGTGTTGCGGCCGGAGTTGCGGCTGCTGGCGGCGTCCGCGACCACCGACACCGCGGCGTGGGCGGCGCTGCTGGACGGCCCGGTCGTCGAGGCCGAGGGGGTGCTGCACCCGGTGACGGTGCGGTGGGCGCCGCCGCCCCGCCCGGTGCGCCCGCCGCACGGCATGCGCGTGGACCCGGCGCTGCTGGAGCACGTGGCGGCGACCGTGCGCCGCGCGCTGGGCGAGCAGGACGGCGACGTGCTGTGCTTCCTGCCGGGCGCCGGGGAGATCGCCCGGGTGGCCGGGATGCTCGGCGGACTCGGTGTCGACGTCCTGCAAGTGCACGGGCGGGCGCCCGCCGCCGTGCAGGACGCCGCACTCGCCGCCGGGGAGCGCCGCCGGGTGCTGCTGGCGACATCCGTGGCCGAGTCCAGCCTCACCGTGCCCGGGGTACGGGTCGTGGTGGACTGCGGGCTGGCCCGCGAACCGCGGATGGACCACGCGCGCGGCCTGGGCGCCCTGACCACCGTGCGGGTCTCCCGGGCGGCCGCCGATCAGCGGGCCGGCCGCGCGGGCCGGGAGGCGCCCGGCACCGTGTACCGCTGCTGGGCCGAGGCCGAGCACGCCCGGCTGCCGAGGCTGCCCGCACCCGAGATCGCACTCGCCGACCTGACCGCGTTCGCACTGCAGGCCGCCTGCTGGGGCGAGCCGGACACCACCGGGCTCGCGCTGCTCGACGCTCCCCCGCCCGGCGCGCTGGCCGCCGCCCGGGCCACCCTGCACGAACTCGGCGCCACCGACATCACCGGCCGCGCCACCGACCGCGGAAAACGGCTCGCGCTGCTCGGCCTGCACCCACGGCTCGCCCGCGCCCTGCTGGACGCCGCCCCCGAGACGGGCGCCGCCCGCGCGGCGGAGGTGACCGCCCTGCTGTCCGAGGAACTCCCCGGCTCCTACGGCCCCGACCTGACCGCCGCCTGGCACCGGGCCAGACGCGGCGGGGACCCGTACGGCGCCCGCTGGCGCTCCGAGGCGCGGCGGCTGGAGGGCGCGCTGCGCGCCTCGGCCCCGGCCGGCGGTACGGACAAGCGCGGCCGGCTGACCGACGACGCGGCGGCCGGGCTGGTCGCCGCACTGGCCTTCCCCGAGCGGGTGGCCCGACGGCGCGGACCGGGCGCGTACCTCATGGTCGGCGGCACCGCCGCGGAGGTCGCCGGCGGCATCGGCGAGGCCGAGTGGATCGCGGTCGCGGTCGCCGACCGGGGCGCGGGCCGGGCCGACGCCCGGGTGCGGGTGGCGGCGGTCGTCGACGAGGGCATCGCCAGGCAGGCGGCCGGCGGCGCCCTGGAGTCGTACGAAGAGGTGCGCTGGCGGGACGGCGACGTGGTCGCGCGCCGCGTGGAACGGCTGGGCGCCGTCGAGTTGGGCACGGCGCCGCTACGCCGCCCCGACCCGTCGAAACTGCGCGCCGCGCTCCTGGAGGGGCTACGGGCCGAGGGCACCGGGCTGCTGCGCTGGTCCCGCGAGGCAGG
>NZ_JACEGK010000779.1:0-2432 GCF_056859195.1 Streptomyces sp. NH27 | reverse complement strand
GGCGTGGTGAGGCGGCCGGCGAGGTCGGCGGTGAGGGCCGCGCCGCGGTCGGGCAGGTCGGCCACCCGCCATGCGGAGGGCTCGCCACCGTCGGGCGCGGCCGCCGCGAGGAAGGACTCCGCGGCGAGCAGTGCGGCCCGGGGCGCGTCGGCGGCGGGAACGCGCAGGGCCGCGTTGCGGCCGACCCGCAGCAGCGCGGTCCCGTCCGGTGCCGCGCGCAGCGTCACATCGGGGGCCAGGGCCGCGACATCGCCGCGCCCGTCGTCCAGCGCGAAGAGGAACCGTCCGGACAGCGCCGCGGCCGCCTCGCTGCCGCACAGCAACCCGTCCAGTGCCCGCAGCCACTCCCCGACGTCCAGGTGCCCCCGCCCGTCGAGGCCGGACAGCGGCGAGGCCACGATGTTCCGTACCCGCTCGTGCGCCGCCGACGGCAGCAGACCGGCCGCGCCCAGCAGTTGGGCCAGCTCCGCCCCGCAGGCCGAGCCCAGGCCGCGCAGTTGGACGTTGCCGCGCGAAGTGAGATGGACATCACCGTCGCCGAACCGCCGGGCGGCCTCGCCCAACCGTTCCGCCTGCGCCGCGGTGAGCATGCCGCCGGGGATACGGATACGGGCCAGCGCGCCGTCGTCCGCGGGGTGCAGTCGCAGCGCGCCCGGGCAGGCGTCCGCCCTGTTCCGCGCAGGTCCGGCGCCCTCGCGCACCTGCGCGTTCCCGTCCGCCGGGCATGCCTCCGGGTATGCCTCGGCGTCCGGCCGGGGCGGCCGGACGGGCAGGTCGGGGGCGGTGGACATGGCGGCGAGCATACCGACCGTGCCACCAATCGGATGATCCGCCGAACGGCTACGGCGCTTACTATGCTCCCCGTGCGGACCTTCCGGTTCGCCATCGCCGCAGACGGCGACAGGGGAGGAAGCCCGGTGTGAATCCGGCGCGGTCCCGCCACTGTGAACTTGGCCACCGGTGCCTCCGGCGGTCGAGCGAGCCAGGAACTCCCGCCGTCCGACCACTGCCCGGGGCGCGGACACCCCGAGGAAGGGTTTCGCTGTGACCGGATCCTCCGAGTTGCCCCGTTCTGCCGATTCCAGGACCACCTCTCCGGTGAGCGAGGGGCAGCCCCTTGCCGACGCGTCTTCGTCTGCTGGTGCGCCTGGGCTTGTCGCGCAGTTCCCCGCGCCCCTTAGTGACCCGGGAGGACAAGGGCACCGCGTAGGCGTTCTGCTGCTGAGCACTTCCGACACGGATCTGCTGAGCGCGCGGGCGGCGGGCGGCCCGGTTCCGTATCGCTTCGCGAACCCGACCCGGGTGGACGTCGCCGAGCTGCCGGAACTGCTGGACGGCGCCGGCCTGGTCGTCGTACGCCTGCTCGGCGGCCTGCGGGCCTGGCAGGAAGGGCTGGACGCGCTGCTGGCCACGGGTCTGCCCGTGGTCGTGCTGAGCGGCGAACAGGCCCCGGACGCCCAGCTGATGGCGGCCTCCACCGTGCCGGTCGGGCTCGCCGCCGAGGCGCACGCCTACCTCGCGCACGGCGGCCCCGCCAACCTGGAGCAGCTCGCCCGCTTCCTGTCCGACACGGTGCTGCTCACCGGCCACGGCTTCGACCCGCCCACGCCCGCGCCCTCCTGGGGCCCGCTGGAGCGTGCGGCGGCCGAGCCGCCCGCGCAGGCCCCCGCCGTCGCCGTGCTCTACTACCGCGCCCACCACATGAGCGGGAACACCGGCTTCGTCGCGGCCCTGTGCGACGCGATCGAGGCGGGCGGCGGCCGCGCGCTGCCGTACTTCGTCGCCTCCCTGCGCACCCCCGAGCCCGAACTCGTCGCCGAACTGGCCGCCGCCGACGTGATCGTCACCACCGTGCTCGCGGCCGGCGGCACCCGGCCCGCCGAGGCGTCCGCCGGCGGCGACGACGACGCGTGGGACGCGGGCGCGCTCACCGGCCTGGACGTGCCGGTGTTGCAGGCGCTCTGCCTGACCGGCTCGCGCGCCGCCTGGCTGGAGAGCGACGAGGGCGTCTCGCCGCTTGACGCGGCCACCCAGATCGCGGTGCCGGAGTTCGACGGGCGGCTGATCACCGTCCCGTTCTCGTTCAAGGAGGTCGACGCCGACGGCCTGCCCGCGTACGTCGCCGACCCCGAACGCGCCGCCCGGGTGGCCGGTATCGCCGTGCGGCACGCCCGGCTGCGCCACATCCCCGCCGCCGACAAGCGCCTCGCCCTGGTGCTCTCCGCCTACCCGACCAAGCACTCCCGCATCGGCAACGCCGTCGGCCTCGACACCCCTGCCAGCGCGATGGTCCTGCTGCGCCGGCTGCGCGAGGAGGGCTACGACTTCGGCCCCGACCCGGTCCCGGGCCTGGACACCGGGCCGGCACCGGCGAACGCCCCCGACCGCAGCCCCGGCGACCCTCACCCTGGCGACGACCTGGAACGTATGCC